>JBOFGM010000495.1:0-3372 GCA_051649105.1 Iodobacter sp.
GGTCATCGCAGGGATGGGGAAGTGGAGCTCGACTGGCCCCGTCTGGTCAGCCCCAGTGAAACGGTGGTGGTTTATATGGGCGTGGCGCAGGTGGATAAAATCTGCAGCCAGCTCATTAAACATGGCAGAAATCCGGACACCCCGGCGGCCATGGTTGAAAAAGCCACCCTGGCTAAACAGCGCGTGGTGATCGGCACCTTAAGCAATCTGGCCGAGCGGGTAGCGGCGCTGGGCATCAAGCCCCCGGCGCTGATTATTATTGGCGAGGTGGTCAGCCTGCATGACAAGCTGAAATGGCGCTCTGATCAGGTGGTTGATCAGGCGGAATAAGGGCGGGTTTAAAACAACTTTTCGTCGTGTGCCGCCAGAGCAGTAGATCATATAAGGCGCTAAGCAGAAGTGTATAAGCCACGATTTTTCATCTTCGGCGGGGCCGAAACCTGTCTTGAAACTGCATGGCAGCTTGCCCAGTCCTGAATGGTGGCGATGCAATATGAGCATTCCATAGAGTAAAAATGTGCCTGCCACAGCAAGATCAATGGCTGGATGAATAAAGAGAACACTGCTTGCTGCCCGTACTGGCGGGAGCAGATGCACGGCATCTGTACGGAGATTGAGCGGCCAGATCGCCGTGGCTTGCAGCGTAATCCAAATCAGCAGAGGCAGTTCAATGGAGGGCGTTTAGTCAGTGACAGCGCAACAATTCGGATTGGCCTTCTCTCACGAAGGTTTGTTTCATCTTGCCACGACAGGAATATGAAACCGTTGCCACTTTCCGAAAACCATCAGAAGGATCACCACACCACTGATTGCCGGCTTGAAACCGGTAAGAGGTTTTATCATTAGCCGCACGGGCCAGCCTGTTTGTGAAATCACATCGCCCGCGTGTAGAACCGTAAATCGCCTTATAAATTTGGATCTTACGGCCAGAATCCCCATGGCTGCTTCCGCCGCTGCTATTCATCATTCTGACCGCTTCACGAAATCCATCACGAAAGCCATCCTGATACTGCTGATTTTTACTCCGGAGCATTTCTTCTGGCATTCGTGCTTCACCGGCCATCAAGCCGGATGAAGCCACCACCAGCATAAAAAGTAATTTAAGTTTCATGACACGGCCTTATCTGTTAATAAAAAATATCTTGTTTTAAGCGCACAAAAAAATCACTCAATAACAGCAATGTAATAAAGCATTCTGATTCAGCATGCTGAAGTTTACAAAACAACACCAGCCCTCCATCATCTTTTTGTAAATAATGTCATCACATCCGCGAGCCCTGTCGCGAGCATCGCTTTTGTCCGGAGATTTTTTACAAAGGGCGCGCGAAATTTGGTGGCATCCACGCCATCCATGATGGAGCGACTCAAAGAGCTGGAAGACGAAAATCGTCGTCTTAAAAAGAGGTATGCCAAAGAGTGCCTGAAGGCTGAAATGATCCGGGAGGCGCTCGAAGGGGTAAAGCCATAGGCGGCGCGGCGCGTAGTTAAAGAACAACGCGCAACCATGATGGTGGCCTCCTTGGCATTAGCCAGGCCTGGTATCGCTATGTCAGCCAATCATCAAGTGTTAACCGGGAGATCACCGATTAGCGGATTACGTTGACACAAAACCAGCTGAGGGGATTGTGCTTTCTGTATTTGCACGAAAGGCCATCGATGGAATTACAAACGCGTATACCGGATTGAGCGTCAATGGCACTCAGTCTGCGAATCAAACTGCATAAGCGCTTGATTCGCGCCAAGCCTGAACCACTGGGCGGACTGGAGCACCTCAACGAATTCTGGTCGATGGATGCTAAGACGATCAATTGGCCGATGACCGCAATTGCCGGGTATTGAACGTCGTCGACGACTTTAATCGTGAGGGCTTGCGCGATGAGTTTATTTCAGTGGAAT
This sequence comes from Iodobacter sp., assembly GCA_051649105.1. Taxonomy (GTDB): domain Bacteria; phylum Pseudomonadota; class Gammaproteobacteria; order Burkholderiales; family Chitinibacteraceae; genus Iodobacter. The sequence continues at coordinate 1,897 of JBOFGM010000495.1, forward strand.
ATGTCCATATTTACCAGCTTATCTCACCTCACAAAATGCGAAATACGCACCAATTCTATACATCCATACTTTTTCATCTATTTTTTCAAGGGAAAAAGGATATTTCAGCCCCGCAATAAATAAATTATCACTTGTGCTATCCTCGGTGGAATCCTTAACGGCAAGCACCTTGATGGCTTTGGGGTGGCCCGTCCAGGACCATACGGGTTCAAAATGAGCAATCCCCACCAGCCATTGATCACTTGATTTATCGTGCAGTCTGTAATGATAAAAGCCATCGGGCATGCTTAGTTCAGCATTGCCTTTGTCTATATTCAAATTTATGGTAAATTTTTTCGACCGCTCAATATTTTCAATATCTGTTGAACAGTATAATTTGCTATATTTTTCATGCGTTCCGAACCAAAAAGAGGCATAGCCAATTAGCAATAAAAAAAACACTGCTAACGCAGGAAATAATAGCTTTCGCATGAATCATAAGCCTTTAGTTTATTACATATATAGATAGTCTGGCCTGTTTGCGAATTGCGGATATATACACTACCTGCATCTTTGCCAATATTAATTTTGGATATTTCCTTCCCGCCAATGTGCACCCATCGCACACCATTTTTATGTTCAAACGTCATCTTTCCTGTGTCAGTCATTTTTTTCGCAAAATAGTAAGGTGCAACAGCGAAAAAAAACAAACATACAGAATAAAGATAAACCGTTGTATTTGCCCATCTCTTATACATTATGTTTTGTTTTTTATATGTACTAACCGGCAATGAAGTTAATTTGCTATCAAATTCAATAGTTTCTTCAAAAACCTTATTCTTTTCACCCGCGTTTACCTCAGAATTAAAAACAGATTCCTTTATATCGCGCTCCAGGTCACCCGGCTCTATGTGCACAGCAAGCGAACTATCAAATGCAGAATTTACTTCACTCAGCGCTTCGCCATCTTGCTGTTCAGCAGCAGCCCCCCTTGATGGGAACACCTCGGCAATATCATTAATTTCAACAAATCCCCCAACAAAACGGAAGCCTTTTCGGGGGATTGTTTTAATAACATCAGGCAGCCCGACACTATCAAGGCTACGTCTTAAATCATGAACAAGCTTGTAATAACTTGATTCTGAGGTCGCTCCGTTTGACCATACCTTTGATATTAAATCCTCTTTCATTTCAATACCGTTCAAAAGGAGATTTAAAAACAGAGCTTCATTATGGCGCAAGCTTACATCGAGCTTTTCTGTTATGAGCTTTTCGTTTTTAAAATCAAAAACCACTGTGCCAGCTATGTAATATATTTTCATGAATTAACTTTTGTTTGTTATAACCATCCCTCAGAAAAGCAGGATGAAAGAACAAGGCTAACAGAGTGTTAAAAACCCATTATAGGGCAAAATGCTTTGTAAATTACAAATAGTCAGTGCGACGCCGGGCAGATTTGTTAATTCAGTAAATTACCCTCGTTGAATTGCCTTTTGT
>JBOFGM010000496.1:0-4273 GCA_051649105.1 Iodobacter sp.
AGCCAGGTTATGGCAATCGCTGGCAATTAAATAAACCCAGTCTTGTTCAATTAAATATTCTGCGGTGGCTTTGGCTTTGCTGCCAAACTGATTGCAGAGCGACCCGGCGGTCACTTGCAGCCAGCAGCCTAAATCCAGAAATTGCTGCAATTTAGCGGGCTGGGCCTGCATGGCCAGATTACGCTCCGGGTGAGCAATTAATGGCCGTATGCCTTGCTTTAAAAAATGGCGGATTAAATGATCACTGCCTACCGGAATAATCTGATCAGGGAATTCCAGCAGCATAATATTCATGCCGTCCACCTGGCCTAAAAAGGGGATTTCATTGTTTTCCAGCAAGGGCAGAATATCTTCACCCAGGCGAACTTCGCCGCCTAAATAGACCTTTAGCGGAATATTTTTTTTAGCCAGATGCAGTTTGAAAATATCCAGCTCACATTGCAGCTTACTTTTTTGGTTATCCCAGCGGGCCGGATAAATATGCGGCGTTAATACGGCGCTGTGAATGCCATCTTGTACTGCAGCGGCAGCTAATTGCAGTGCCATGGCCATATCTCTGGGGCCATCATCAATTGCGGGCAATATATGGCAGTGAAGATCAATCATAATGCGCTGGCTTTCATCAAAAGAGGTTTGACAATACAAAAGGGCAACCCGGTAAAGAGTTGCCCCATTGGCGGGAATCACTAAAACCGTTTAGCTGCCATAGGCCTGGCCATATTGGCTGATTCTACCGTATTGACCGTAATAGCGTTCCGCCTTTTTATAATCCAGATGGCTTAAAGTAACCCCTAAAATACGGCCACCGGCTTGTGAAAGACGGGCCAGATTTTTGCGTGCAACCGGATAAGGCGTTTCCTGTGCACGGGTTACAAACAGGGTACTGGTGCAAAGCGGAGCCAGAATCAGCGGATCACTGACCAGCCCGACTGGCGGGCCATCAATAATCAGCATTTCATATTGCTCAGATAATTGCGCCAATAGCTGGCTGAAGCGTTTGGACATTAAGATTTCCAGCGAATTAGGCGGAATATCCCCGGTGGTAATACAAAACAGATTAGAGTCGCCCACACGCTGCAAGCATTCTTCTAAAGTGGCCGTGCCTGCCACCAGATTACTTAAACCTTTGGCCGCCTGATTTAAGCCCAGCTTGCGGGCAAGGCCCGGTTTGCGTAAATCGGCATCAATCAGCAGGGTGCTGCGGGTATTGGCCAAAGACAGCGCCAGATTGCTGGCAAAGGTGGTTTTTCCTTCGTTTGGCAGGCTGGAGGTAATCAGCAGTGAGCGCTGAGTGGCATCAATGGAAGACAGAACCACCCCGGTGCGAGCCGTAAAAATCGATTCCGAATAAATAGATTTCGGGTCGGTGAGTACCAGCTGACCGGCATCAGCCGCTTGCTTTTTATTGAGCAGCGGAATGGAAGTCAGTAATGGATAGCTTAATAAACGCTCAACATCATCGCTGCTGTTAATCGAATTATTTAAGCGGTCTAATAAGATCGATGCGGCAGAAGCCAGTAATAAGCCTAATAAAGCCGCCATCATAATAATTTGCGATTTTTTAGGTTTAACCGGTGAGGATGAAATACTGGCCGCATCAATCACCCGGGCAATGGCCGATTGCAAATCTTGTGAAGCCGCAGTTTGTTTGGCGCGGGCAATAAAGTTTTCATACAGTTGTTTATTGGCTGTGGCTTCACGCTCTAATACGCCCAGCTGAACTTCTTTGCGGTTTAAACTGGATACCGCACCGCGTGCCTGGCCTAAAACAGATTCCAGTGCCCGCTCGGTGCCCACTGCCGCTTCATAGCTTTGGCGCAAGCTGCCGACCACGGCATCCACCTGACGTTTGGCATTGATACGCGATGAGCGCAGCTCGCCCTGAGCCTGCACCATTTTTGGATGGTCTTCACCATAGCGCTGAATCAGTTCGGATACTTTTCTTTCGGCTTCTGCTTCCTGGCGTTTGGCATCGGCCACTTGCGGATTAGTAATGACCGCCGGCACGGTGCTGAAATCTCCATTTTTAACGGCCGTCACCTGGCGATAAGCATTTTCAGCTTCGGCCCGTTTCATTTTGGCCGAAACCAATTGCTGATTGGCATCAGAAATCTGATTGCTGCTGCCGTTCTGGCCTTCTTTGCTTAAAGAGATAATGCCGTTATTTTCACGGTATTGTTGCAGAGCATATTCGGATTTATCCAGCTTTTCACGCAGACCACCCAAACGGTCATTCAGCCATTTAGAGGCACTTTGCGCCATAGAAAAACGGGCATCCCGGTCACTGTCGATATACATTTCGGCCAGTTTATTCGGCACCGTTGCGGCCAGCTCTTTATCGGTGCTGGTAAAGCTGATTTTGGCCAGCTGACTTAAACGAACCAGCTCAATTTCTACATTTTTAGAAAAAGACGGATAAATAGCGGCGGCCAGTTTATCTTCGGTCCAGCTGTTACTTTCTTCACCGGAGCCACTTTTAAAAATGGAAGACCAAAATGGCTTTTTAACCAGTCGCGGATCAAATTCCGGGTAATCCCAGAGTTTTAACGCTTTAATGGTACGAATCGCTAAATCGCGGGATTGCAGAATTTCAGCCTGAGTCTGAAAGTATTCACGGTTGGCGGTGACGCCTGAATACACTTCTTCCACCGACAGAATTTTTTGCCGGCTGGACTCAATTAAAATGGTGGTGGTGGAGCGATAAGATGGCGAAATAGAAAAGACAATTGCCGTTGCTACCGCAGCCATGGTCAGGGCAAACAGAATAATCGCCCATTTGCGTTTACTGATACTGCGCCAGTATTCCAGCAGGGGATTGGATTCTTGCCGGGGGATAAGCCCGCTCTGTATATGATTCATATTGCGTAATCCTTGCCTTATTCAGGAATAAAGGCGAACTCGTCTATTTTTAAAAAAAGCTGTCTTGCACGGTGATAATGTCACCGGGAAAGATTTGCGTATTAAGGTCTACTTTTTGTTGTGCCTGATTCGGATCATTGGCACGAATCACATAAATTTTGTCTTTTGAGGCGCGCTCTTTAAAGCCGCCTGCCAGAGCAATGGCTTTTAATACCGTCAGACCAGGCTGAAACGGATAGCCGCCAGCGCTGCTGATCATGCCGTTGATATAGTAGGGACGATATTCATCAATCAGCACGGCAACGCGGGGATTCACCAGATAGCGGCCTTTTAAGCCACTGGTAATCAGGCGCTGTAAATCACCGGTGGTCATGCCTTTAATCACGATTTCACCCAGTACCGGATATTGCAGGGTACCGGCATCGGTTAAGCGGACGCGTTCACGGCTTAATTCATCTTCACCAAATACCCGGATGCTCACCACGTCCCCCGCGCCTAATTTGTAATTAGACAGCGAGCCGATGGCGGGAGCGGCAGGTTCTGGCCAGGGGTTTTTTACGCTTTCTGTCTGCACCGGGGCAGCGGGTTCGGGCGCATCAAAAATAGACGCCGCACGGGCCGCCGGAATGGAGATCAGTAAACTGCTGATAATCAGTGCAGAAGATAAAAAACCCCGTCCGTGCCGGTTGCCCGGCAGAGACGAGGTTGATAGCAACGATTTTGTTGACATCACAGGGTTTTTCTCACGAAAGTAAAATACCAAAACAAATTACAGGGAGCCGCTTAGATTAATCATGATGACGCTGCGTTTATAGCTTTGTTCTGTCAGATTGGAGTTGCGTTTTTCATATCGGAGTTCAGCACCGGTTTTTAACCAGCGGGTCAGCTTATAGTCAAAGCCAATGCCTGCGTTGTAAGTGTTATCGCTGCGGTTTACGCCTTCATAATCGCTTTTGACATAGCCCAGCGTGGTGCGTGAAGACAGGAAGTTGCCCCAGGCATGGTTCCAGGTGGCGGTAAAGACATCGTCCAGCAAGAAATTACCCGTGCCGGTGGCTTCGGACGGTGTGCGCACCGCGGTCAGATCAATGCTGCTATAGCTTAGTGGCATATAGCGCAGCAGGGCTTCATAGCTGAATTTAGAGAAATTACCCTTGGAAGCCAGGTCGTAATTTTTCTTTAACATACCGACTTTAACCGAGCCTGCGAAAATATCGGAGGCATCCCAGCTTAAACCGGTATACAGGCGATATTCCTTGCTGTTTTGCTGATCTGGCGATACGACATAATCAAAATTTTGCGCCCGGCCTTCAAACAGCACGCTGGTTCTTGGGGCCACACGGTAGAAGAAGCGGGCGGCACCAGAGAGCGAATCCTGATCAAAAGCACGGGTCACGATTTCATTATTTAAATA
>JBOFGM010000497.1:0-3846 GCA_051649105.1 Iodobacter sp.
CGGCGCAAAGCCAGCTGGAAGCGGCATTGGCGCTGGCGCAGAGCATGGGCGAAACGGCGACGCATCAGCTGGCCGACACCATGGAAACGGGGGACGCCGGTAAAACCGTTAAACCTGACAACAGCCCCGGCGAAACCGCCACCAACGGCCATTTATACCATCAGGTCCATGCCAGCAAATCGCTGGAAGCTGCCAGCAACACCGATAAAGACGGTAAGACCCAATCCAAAGAGCAAGCCGGCCAGCAAAAGATCATCCTGCTGCATGGCGAAGACGGCGTGGCGTTGACCACCCCGCAAAGCCAGGCCCTTAGCGCCGGCACCAATCTGGATCTGGTCGCGCAGCGCGACACCAACCAAACCTCCGGCCGCCGCTGGATCCACAACGCCGGCCAGCATATCAGCCTGTTTGTGGCGGGAGTGAAAGACCAGATCGCACTGAAACTAATTGCCGCCAAGGGCAAGATCCAGCTGCAGGCGCAGAGCGATGATATTGAGCTTACAGCAGATAAAAACGCCAGACTGACGGCGATTAAAGGCAAAAGCCTCTTTAACGCCAAACAAGAAATCCTGCTCACCGCCGGCGGCGCCTATATCCGCATCAAAGGCGGCAAGATCGAGCTGCATGCACCGGGCAAAGTCAGCATCAAAGGCGGCAGCCACGACTGGGGCGGGCCGGCGAGTTTAAATGTGGCACCGCCCGCGATGCCTCAGCCAGGCAAAAATTGGATCGGGGTTCATTTTTATGATCCAGAGGGAATGCCAATTGCTGACGCACCTTACAAAATTAAATTTGAGAGTGGAGTCACTCTGTCCGGAAAGCTAAATGATCAAGGAGTAGCAAAACATCAATCCGTGCCCAATGAATCGGCACATGTGAGCTATGAATTGCCTCCTCCTAAGCCAGAAAAAAAGTCTGATCCACTCAAAGAATTAGAAGATAAAATTAAATTGGCGGGTAATTCAGCTAATAAGAAGGATGGAGTTTAATTAATGAATGAATTAGAAAATGCACTTGCATGGTTTAAACCCGCACCTTCAAGCTGGCTGAATACTGCTAACAATAAAATTGAAGCATTGGGGCAATGGATTTGGGAAGTTATTCAAGGCGACTTCAATGATGATCAAAGCACAGGGCAAATTGTAACCGGAACAATTATTTCAATGATTCCCTTAGTAGATCAAATTTGTGATGTGCGTGACTTATGCGCCAATGCCAAAAATATAAACAAAGATGAGAGCAACACAGGAGCTTGGGTGGCTTTATGCTTTACCTTAATTGGCTTATTCCCTGTACTAGGATCTTTTGCTAAGGGCTCACTTAAAGTAATGTTTCTATACATGCGTAAAGCAGGATTAAATTTTGCTGGAAAAGTGGTTAACAAGCAAGTTTTTGAGTCCGCAGTCAAAGGTCTCAATAAATTTTTAGATTTACCCGCTACCCGTAAAACATTAACTGCACTAAAAATTTATAATCCTTATAAGTACATGGCAGATCAAATCATAAAAGTTCAGTCTAAAATTAACAAGACCGCATTACTCAATAAATTAGATGAGCTGATTAATGTAGCAAAATCTATTTTACAAAATGCATCAGATTGGGGGCCAGCATCCATTAAAAAGCCCATAAAAAACACACTAGATCAATTAGTACTTTTACGACAAAAGGCTAATAATGGCTTAGGCAAAGTACTGGCTCCATTAAATGAAACACTAAGTAAGCTGGCCAGACGCTTAGAAATAGAAGGGGATAATGCCTATCGAGGCACAGTAAATGCAACTAATCCCCATAAATTTTCAGGTATTAATAATATAGGTGAAGCAGAATTAATTCGCAAAGAAAAACCAAAATGGGCCGATATTGGTAAAGCGGCACCTTATCCTGCTTTAAAAGATTTACCGCCAAATGTTCAAGCTGGCATAAAAGAAGGCTGGCCGGATATTTCTGAAAAAAACACTAACCAAGCATTAAATAATAGTTTTACCACCTTCGATCAAAGCATCAAAGCAGCAGAAGTAATGCCCGGTGACAAGCTCTACCGAGTAGTTGATCCTCGGTCATCAGATAACAGCATCTGCTGGATGCGCGAAGCAGAGTTTAAAGCATTAAAAGAAAAAGCCGATTGGCGCAGACATTTTGCAGTTTGGAAGCACTGGAATGGCAATGGCGAGTATGTGACTTATGTGGTCCCCCCTGGCAAACCACTTAAAGTATGGGAAGGTCGTGCGGCAACACAGGAGCTTAAGGATGATATAGAGATTAAGCTTGAGGGTGGAGCGGTGCAAATCGTACTGGATCCTGCTCAATTACAAAAAGAATACCTGGGCAAGCGGCAATTAACCAACTGGGGCTATACCGATGCCGAATTAGCCCATGACCCCGATGTATTTATTGGCATCCCCCGGTTAATGCATAATTGGTTTGTCCCCAAGTAAAAGGAAAAATAATGGCTCAGCTCCACCCGCAAGAAATTTACATTTTAGAATATCTAAGCTCTTTAGAGCACTTTTGTAACGTTCGCGACAACTTGCAAAAAGCAGTACATATTGGGGAGCAGGCACTGGATGACTTTATGCATCATATTCCAGCCCAACTACGCCAACGCCATATTAGTGAGCAGCCCGATGTAGTTTGGGGCGGTTTAGTCTTGCCGAATTTGCGCTCCAGCTTAGATAGCGTTATTCGTGCCTGCGTTTTACGCAGCCATAATGAGCCAGAGGCATTTCGTTATATTGGTGCATGGGGGAGTAATACCGGTAAAAATATTAAGGAATATTACAATTTTGGAAATGGCTGGATGCCTAAGGCGCAGGAAGATTTATTTTGGGATACCTTAGGAAAAGCCATGAAATTAGATCGCTTAGCAGGCGCAACCATTGGTGGTCGCTGGGAGGAGGGGGATTGGACATACCGCCTTGATTTATCGCAAGATGAGGGCCTGCTCTATAACAGCGACATTGTGATACCCGCACAAATCCCAGCTTATGAATTAGATCATTCAGTCGTCATCAAGCTCGGCGAGCCGGTTAAAGAGACCGGCATTTATTTACCCGAGGCTGAAAATACCGCGGCTCAGTTTCTTAATATAGATATCCATGGCAAAGAGGATCCTAGCCCTTGGGTACGCCAAGGACTGGTCAAAGATAAATATGACTGGTGGGCAGAAAGTCAGCCAATTAAAACCAGCTGGACCTTGGTGCGGCGTATTCCTGATCAATTTATTGAAGTCCCCGCAGAAGGCTTCTTTCCCAAGCAAGGCATCATCAGCCACGGCCGCGCAGAAGCCCTACAACCATGCCCACAAACTGGCTGGTGGTGGACTCCCGCACGGGCGCATTCCCGCCAGCACTTTATACAGGGAGCAACCATGCCAGACTTCCCTCACTCGGCCTATGGCGCAACCATTTGGTATCGGGATGCCAAACAAAGTTAAACAAATAATGGTTCGGCCAACGGATGAAAGAAAAAGCGGATTAAAACGCAAAAGAATCAGCATTTCATCGGTTGGTCAACACAATGCAAACAAGGGATACCGGCAGCAGTACCAAACGGTAAGACCCAATCTAAAGAGCAAGCCGGGCAACAGAAAATCATCCTGCTGCATGGCGAAGACGGCGTGGCGCTGACCACCCCGCAAAGCCAGACCCTCAGCGCCGGCACCAATCTGGATCTGGTCGCGCAGCGCGACACCAACCAAACCTCCGGCCGCCGCTGGATCCACAACGCCGGCCAGCATATCAGCCTGTGTGTGGCGGGCGTGAAAGACCAGATCGCCCTGAAACTGATCGCCGCCAAGGGCAAGGTCCAGCTGCAGGCGCAGAGCGATGATATTGAGCTTACAGCAGA
>JBOFGM010000498.1:0-1574 GCA_051649105.1 Iodobacter sp.
GGGCATTCAATCTGACAAATCTGGGTTGCAAAATGGGTGGAGCGTTCAATGCCTTGCTGTTCCTGTGACACCGGCTTGACGAAACCTACCTTCAAACCCTGGTGTTGTAAGGCGCGAACCACACCTAAAGAAACGGAAGTCAGGCCGACATTTTGTCGGGTTGGAGCAACAAAAAAGGTTTGCATAAATCATCCTGGGCAAGCAGCCAGCCTGTCAGGGCCGGCCACTGTGGTAACAAAAAAGGGGCAGAGACGTCCTCATGACAAGGGGGTTTCTGCTATGGCCGTCAATGTAGAACATTGAGACCTTTTTAGGCTGGCAACTTTCACACACCCCGCAAAATCTTTGTCCCAAGTCATAAAAAAAACCGCTGAAGCACTGATTACGCTATTTGGCAAAATAAATATGGCCTTGTTCTGACCAGTTTAGGTAATAAAAATGACATTATGATCTCAGAAGCCAGCGGAATGCCGGACGGCATAAAAACCGGTTTCCGGCAGATGGCCGGTGGCACTGCATCAAGAGCATGAATCAGGTTAGAATTGCAACATGATGCTTCGCACTGTTTTGCAGTCATCCTCTTACGCCCATTCAACCCCACTCAGGCGACATCCATGACGGTCATTGTAATTTTCAACCAAAAAGGTGGCGTAGGGAAAACCACGGTAACGGCCAATCTGGCGGCCGCCATTGCCAAAAATGGGGTGGAGCCGCTGGTAATCGATCTGGACCCTCAGGCTCACCTGACATCGCTCTACCGGCAAAAGCCAAAAAGCAGTCAAAGTATTTACCGCTTCTTTCAGGGTGCCAGTTCGCTGTCGGATTTAATTGTGCCGCTGGGCGATGGAATTAACTTTATTCCCTCCCATCTGGAGCTCGGAAAGGTTGACGCGCAGCTGACAAGGCATAAAGATCATGTCTGGCGGCTGAAGCTGGCGCTGACGGCCGAAATGTTGTCCGGATATGGATTGCCGATCCTGATTGATTGCACCCCTACCCTGGGCGTGCTGTCGTTTTCTGCGCTATTTGCCGCCGATCTGGTGCTGGCACCGGTTGCCGCAGAATATCTGGCCTTAAACGGGGCGGTACAGCTGGCGCAAACCTTAAAGGGCCTGGAAAACTTCCAGCCCAGAAAACCACGACGCTTTTTACTGAATCGCTATACCCCGGGGCAAATCACAGCCGAAACCGTGGCCGGCCAGCTGGGCAAGCATTTTCCGGGTGAAGTATTAAAGACAAGAATCCGGGAGCAAGAGGCGCTTTCGGCGGCGGTGGGCAGTGGTGCCAATATCTTTGATTTTGCCCCCACCTCTGGTGCGGCGGCCGATTTTACTTTTCTGCTGGATGAGCTGATAGAAAGCAGCCTGATTTCCTTATCGCACGATCTGCCCTTTGATTAATACGCAACCGGCACCGGATCTAAGCTGCGCCACAGATACCAGGTGGCCACCGTATGCCAGGGATGCCATTTTTGCGCCAAGTCACGAATATCGTCACGGGGCAGGCGCACTCCGTCGTGGTACAGCAAGGCAATGGCTTTAAGCAGGCCAATATCGTCCAGCGGCAGAATATTC
>JBOFGM010000499.1:0-6131 GCA_051649105.1 Iodobacter sp.
TGGCCCTGGTTGATTGCATCTGTGGCCGGCTGACAGCCGCCAGAAGCGATGCCCAGCGATCCGCCACAGCGGGCGGGCTGAAGAAGTTGGCAAGCGCTTACCTTAAACAGGCATCGGAATCAGATATCCCAGGCCCAATTGCAATTAGCAAAGCCAGTTTAAAAACACTGAGATTGATTTAATTAAATATGGGGCAGCCCATCAAAGGATCATTAATGTTTAAAATCATCATTGCGGTTACAGCAGGAATGATTTCTGCATCCGGCTTCGCCGCAGATCAGCAAGCCGATATTAAAGCCATTACCGATCAGGCCATGAAGCCGGTAATGCAAGAATTCAATATCCCCGGCATGGCGGTTGGCATCAGCGTCGATGGCAAAAATTATTTCTTTAACTATGGCGTGGCATCCAAAGACAGCCAGCAGGCCGTCAGCCAGGACACGCTGTTTGAAATTGGCTCCATCAGTAAAACCTTTACCGCCACTCTGGCCGCTTATGCGCAAAATCAGGGCAAACTGGCTCTGACCGACAACGTTACCCAGCATTTACCCGCACTGCGTGGCAGTGCCTTTGATCAGATCAGCCTGCTGAATTTAGCCACCCATACGGCTGGTGGCCTGCCGCTGCAAGTGCCTGAAGAAATTAAAAATAATGAGCAGTTAATGGCGTATTTTAAAGACTGGCAACCTGCATATAAAGCAGGCTCCTATCGGGTTTACTCCAACCCAAGCATTGGCCTGCTCGGATTAATTACCGCGAAAAGCATGAATAGCTCATTTGAAGACGCTATTCAAAATACAATATTTAATCCTCTGGAAATGAATAGCAGCTATTTCAATGTGCCTGCCGGAAAAATGAATAACTATGCCCAGGGCTACAATAAAAAAGATGAGCCGGTGCGGGTGAACCCTGGCGTTTTAGATGCCGAGGCCTATGGCATTAAATCCAGCTCGGCCGATATGCTTAAATTTATTAATGCCAATATGCAAACAGGCAAAAGCAAGTTGCAACAAGCCCTGATGAATACTCACAGCGCTTATTTTAAATCCGGCGCAATCACGCAGGATTTAATCTGGGAGCAATATGCTTACCCCGTTAAACTGGATACCTTATTAGCCGGCAATAGCCAAACCATGGCCTTTCAGCCCAATGCAGCCTGGCCCATTACTCCGGCTTTAGCGCCGAAAGACAGGATGTGGATCAATAAAACCGGCGGCACAGGTGGCTTTTCAGCCTATGCGGCGTTTATTCCAGCCCAAAAAATGGGAATTGTGATTCTGGCCAATAAAAACTACCCCATTCCACCGCGGGTGACGGCTGCGCACCAGATTTTCAGCCAATTGGAAGCCACGCTTAAAGACTAAGCATTGCCGATGATTTGGGGCTGAAAAACAGCATTTGCAGGGCGGGTGCTGACCCGCCCTTGGCAAACACACGACGACTAAGCCTGCCAGGCTTGTGCAATACCAAAGCTATCTTCAAATATCTCGTAGCTTTGAATCTCGCCGTCCCTCACCACAAAGCGCATCACAAATACGCCCTGGTAAGCGGAGCCATTTTTGTATTGCCAGGCAAAATGCCCACGGGCAAGCGCTTCGTTTTCGCCTTCGTACCAGCGATCAATCTCAAACTGCGTGGCCTGCCCCGCTGCGGCGATCTGCTGCAGGCAAAGAGCCACTTCTGCGCGTCCCTGCCAAAGCCCCGCCCAGGGCACAATGCCCCTGTCACCAGGAACAGACCAGGTGATGGTTTCACTTAAATAATCCAAAGGCGGCTGGCCAGCCATAAACCCCTTGATAAAGGCCTTGGCTACGCCAAGCGGGGCCAGCGGACGCACTGGCGATTGATAAGCGGCAAACACTTCTTTAGCCGCAAACACCGCATTTAAAGAGGCCGGAAAGCCCGCATAGACCGCGGTCTGAATCAAAACCTCGATAATTTCTTCGCGGCTGATGCCCACATTCAGGGCGGCCTCGATATGAACTTTTAACTGCGGAGCAGCATTGCCCATGGCTGCCAGCATGGCCACGGTGGCCAGCTCTCTTTGGGCCAAAGTAAGCCCGGGGCGGGAGTAGATTTCACCAAAAGCAAATTCAACAATATAGCGGCCCAGATCCGGGGCAATATCGCTCAGGCTCTGCATCACCCGCTCGCCAGCCTGATCATCCACTTCTTTTAGTTTTTTCCAGCCGGCTAAATTTTCATAGTGCATACCATTCTCCTGTTTAATCAAGAAAATGACGCTTCCATTTGCTGATAGATACCGATTTTATTCTGCAAGAGCTGCAGGTTTTCCTGCAGGCCGGCAATTTGCAAAGCCAGCCGGGCCGCATGGGCTTCCAGCATTTCACGCCTTGGCACAATGCTGTCCGGCCCCTGACCGGCCCGCCTGAATGCCGCATAGCGCTGCATATCGGCAATACCCATCCCGGTGGCGCGTAATCGCAGTAAAAAATCCAGCCAGCGCAAATCTTCTTCCCGATAGCGGCGCTGGCCATTTAAGGCGCGCGGCACCGCATCGATCAGACCGATTTTTTCATAATAACGCAGGGTATCGATGGTTAAACCACTGCGAGCGGCCACTTCAGAAATAGATAACGTCATGATGGTAAGCAGCATAAAAGCTGGAGTGCACTCCAGCGCAAGCAGAAATTAAGCCGGGAAGCGCGGCCCTTGCAAAGCCAGTGTGCCGCTGCGCCCTTCCAGCTCACCCATTTCCACACTGTGATAAGGCAGGCTGGCCGTATCCAGTGCAGCATGCAGCTGAGCGGTAGAAACCAGCTGATAGCCCTGATCAATCCAGCCTTGCAACAAACGCTCAAACACCGGCAATAATTTCATGCCTTCCAGCTCAGCATGCAGGGTATAAACATGGCCAAATTCTGTTTCGGCAGCGGTCAGCTTTAATAAGTGCTCATGCACATTATCCGGGGTTAAATCACCGACTCCGATCAGCTCATCCAAAGTAGGCAAGGTGGTTGGCAATTGCACACAGCGTACCGGCTCACCATTGACCACCGGCCAGAACGGGTGCGTGCCACGGGTATCAGAGGCATAGGTCAGCCCCATCCTTTGTTCCTGGCGATACGCTTCCGGGTTCATTTGCCAGCCGGCCGCACCATGGGTTTTAGCCGGGGTGCCAAATACTTCGGCAAACCGCTCTGCGGCCAGATTAATTTGCTGGCGGGTCCATTCTGCCGATTCGCCGGCCACATGATCCTGCCATTTAATATGATCCCAGGTATGAATACCCACTTCAAAACCGCTGGCGGCCACGCCGCGTAAAATATCACCACAGCGCCGGCCAATATCCGGCCCTGGCAGCAAGGTGCCATAGAGCAGAGTTTGAATACCGTAATGCTCCAGCACCGATGTACGGGATACTTTTTTCATAAAACCAGGGCGAAAAACCCGTTTAATCGCCCGGCCGGTGTGATCCGGCCCCAGACTAAACAAGAAAGTCGCATTAGCGCCCATGCGCTGTAACAGCTCGACCAGGCGGGGAATGCCTTCGCGGCTGCCGCGATAGGTATCAATATCAATTTTTAAGGCAAGAAGTTTCATTCAGATTTTTTTTTAATGAGTTTGTAGGGAGGGTGCAGAGGCTTGTAACTGACGCCTTTTCAGCATTTCTTGCTGCATCTGGGTAAATTGCTGACGAATCTGTGCACGAATCGCATCGGTGGCAAAACTCAGCAAAATCGCCGAATCAGGCCGCCATTCGGCGTGATAGCTTATCACGGTCTGCCCGGAGCCGGGTTTCAGCACCGACTGGCTTTTATAAGCCCCGTTATCCCCGACCGAGATGGCATCGATTTCGCGGTATAGCTTCAGATCAATATCCCGCACCGATTCATAGTGGTAATTAAACAGGGTTAAAGGCACGCTCAGCGCTTGGGACACGCGCAAATGATCGCCATTTTGGCTGACAATATGGCTGCTGATAAGCTGAGGTAAAAATTGCGGCATATGTTCAAAATCAACCAGCACCTGCCAGGCCAGCTCTTTACTGACGGCCACGCTGAACTCGGCATCGATTTTTATCCAGTCAGCTTCTTTATGCGCATCCACCCGCACGTCGCCGGCAAAGGCCGCGGAAGATAAAAACAGCGAGAGCAACATCCATTTCATCGAAGAACCTTAAGAATAGACAAACCGAGCTCATAACTATGCCGCTCCAGCTGATGGCAGCGCACTACCCTCACCCGCACGGCCAGGGGTTCCCGCGGGCCGGCACCGTCCAGCGGCGGCATCACAAATAAATCAAACTGCTCGCCCAGCCTTGGTATATAGCTGGTTTCAACAGTCAAACCACTGACGCTTAAATCGGTGCAATTGCCATAATAGGCAGGGCCAAAATCGCGCGGACGGATTTTAACCTTGCATTGAACGGGGATACGCAATGCAGCGCGCTTGTTATGCGATGTTAAGCCGGCTTTCATGCAGAAAATCCTGTTGGATGGCAATCGATAAAAGCGAATATTCGGCTAAACTAATAAACATACCGAAGTCATAATCTTAGATCGAAAAGCCCCAGGCAAGGAGATATCATGTCAAATATCGCTGGAATTAAATCCTATGCGGTTAATTTGAACCAGGCGCTCAAGCAAACCTCGGCCCAAAGCGCCCAGCAGCTGGATAAAATTGCCGAACAAATTGGCAGAAAAGCCGATGCGGCCACCGATGTGGGCTTAAAAGGCGTTGAACGCTCTAATGCCATCAGCGCCGGGCTGGATGAATACCGCAGTAAAATTGATACCTACGCTTAAAACACCACCCGGATCCATACCGGGTGGCTGATCAGACATCCCGGGTTACACGCAGCACTTCTTCCAGCGTGGTTTCACCATCGGTGACGCGGCGCACACCATACTGACGCAAACTGAGCATGCCCTGACTGCTGGCATACAGCTTCATGGCCTGCTCAGTGGCACGCTCATGCATCATGCTGCGCAAGTTTTCATCAATCACCAGTAGTTCATATAAACCACTGCGTCCGCGATAGCCGCTTTGCTTGCATTCACCACACCCTACCGCACGATAGACCGGCTGGCTGCTGCCCAATTGTTCCGCCATGATGGCATCCGGTGTTTGCAGCTGACGGCAAGCCGGACAAAGACGCCGGGCCAGCCTTTGTGCCAGCACCCCTAATAAAGAAGACGCCAGCAAGAATGGCTCGATTCCCATATCCACTAAACGGGTTACCGCACTGGCCGCATCATTGGTATGCAGGGTAGCGAGCACCAGGTGGCCGGTCAGGGAAGCCTGCACCGCAATTTGCGCGGTTTCTAAGTCACGGATTTCACCGATCATCACCACATCCGGATCCTGACGCAAAATAGCACGCAAGGCCCGGGCAAAGGTCATATCGATCCGGGTACTGACCTGGGTTTGCCCCACGCCATCCAGATCGTATTCAATCGGATCTTCCACCGTCATAATATTGCTGGAACTGGCATCCATACCGCTCATCGCCGCATACAACGTGGTGGTCTTGCCCGAACCGGTCGGCCCGGTTACCAGAATAATGCCGTGAGGTTGGGCCAGTAGTTTTTCTAATGTCGCCAGCGTATCGCTGGCCATGCCCAGCTTGGCCAGATTTAAACGCCCGGCCGATTTATCCAGCAGCCGCAGCACCACCCGCTCGCCATGACCCGTCGGCAGGGTGGAAACCCGCACATCCACCGGCCGGCCGGCAATGCGTAAAGTAATCCGCCCATCTTGTGGCAGGCGTTTTTCGGCAATATCCAGCCCCGCCATCACCTTAATCCGCGATACCAGCGCCGCATGCAGGGCCCGCTTGGGCTCAATCACATCGGCTAAACGGCCGTCGATACGAAAACGCACCACCGAGCGGGTTTCAAAGGGCTCGATATGCACATCCGAGGCATTTTCGCGCAGGGCTTCGGTCAGCAAAGCATTAATCAGGCGAATAATCGGCGCGTCGTCTTCGGTTTCCAGCAAATCTTCAATTTCTGGCAATTCTTGCGCCAGCCGGGACAGATCTAAATTTTCTTCCAGATCATCGGCCACCATGGCCGCACCACCGCCCTGGCTGAATAATTGCGAAAGCTGGGTCTCAAACTCGGCGGTATCGACCAGAGAAATATTTAATGGCCGCCCCGCCACCC
>JBOFGM010000500.1:0-1801 GCA_051649105.1 Iodobacter sp.
ACCCAGGCAGGAATGGGTTTTTTCTGGTAACTGCCGATCACTTCCACGGCCAGCTGGACATTCGCCATATTCGGCACAAATGGCGCTGCTGCTGGCGTTGCGGGTGCTGCAGCTTCGGCTTGACGGGCAGCAACGGCGGCTTCCAGCTCGGCAGGCTGCACCGGCAAATTACGTAAATATAAATTAAATGCGAATTGCGGCAGCATTAAACGACGTACTTTTTTTTCATTATCAATGATGCAGCAAACACCAAATTCAGTGGAACATTTAGGACAATGCGCCTTAGCCGCAATGGCAATGTGATTTTCTACCAAACGGGCGATGCCATACAAATCTTTAGCTTGCAGCATCTCCCCACAGCTGACGCATGGTTTAGAGAACTGACGGACCTGTACGCCATTTTTAAAGCGTAAAGGCAGGCACTGATTAAGTCTTTGATTGGCTAACATTCATCTTCATCATTGTGCAGCGTATCCCCTGACCCGAAAGCCAGAGGATATGCAGATTTAAATAGTAGCCATGCGGGTTTCAAGCGCCAGCTCAAGTAAGTCGATTTTCATGACCTGCAGGCTGACCGTTGTACCCACCGGCAACTCCGGTAAACCACCCGCGCGAATCACCAGCGGCATCCCATCAACCCGGACCAGGTTTTCCTTCAGAACTACGGCTGTAATTTCACGTTTACCTTCTTGCTGTAACCAGCGCAGACACCAGTAACGCTCCATCTTATCTTGTAATTCAGCGTAAGCGGCATAAGCCGTATCAAAACTGCCAATAATCGAAAACAGCTCTGAGTCATTTTTTTGAAAGCGTGGCTTAGTATTACCCAGCAAAGCCAGCAATTGCAGCTGATTTACATAGTCCACAGCCCGGCGCAGCGGTGAAGAGGCCCAGGAATAACATTCCACGCCCAGACCAATATGCGGCCCGGCCTGTGTGGTTAAACGCACGCGGCCGCCATTCTGGCCGCGGTAAATACCCGCTACCTGGCCCTGCATTAAATCTTTACCCCAGGTGCTGTTAGCCAGAATCATCAGCTCGGCAACCAGCTTATCCATAGGCGCGCCACGTTTACGCGGCACAATTCTGACCCGCTTTTCGCCATCGATATGATCGATATAAAAGCTGTAATCAATTTTAAGCGGCGCACCCGGGTCAGCCTTGCCACGACGGCCTTCCAGCGCGCCGGCAAAGTGCCACAGGAAAGTGATTTCTTCTTTCCACGGGAAATCAGGGCCATCGGCTTTACCGGCGGTATTTTCATTAAATACCGGCTCCAGCTGATCATGCCGAAGATTGGCAGCAATCGGCACCATCTCTACCCGGCTGGTATGAGATAACACATCAAAACCCTGGGACAGCTCCAGATACATACTTAATGCCGGGCAGGTTTTACCTTCTTGCAGAGTAAAGACTTCCACCACGCCATCCGGCAGCATGGTGATTTTATCGCCAGGCATATACACGGTAGAGAGACGATCCAGAATCACCTTATCAATATCAGAGCCGGCGGTAATACCCAGCGCTGGCGCGGCAATATGAATCCCCACCTGCCAGTTACCATTGGCTAAGCGTTTTAAACTAAACGCATCATCAATTTCAGTGGTGGTGGAATCATCAATACTAAAGGCTTTGACATCGGCAACCGGCAGATCTGCCGGGCAGCTGACTGCGGCAAATTCGGAAAAACCACGGCCTTTAGGAAAGGATTCGGCTAAAAAGCCATCCAGTAAATAATCGGCCACATCAGGAATGGCACCAATTTTTTCCATCAGACGCAGAGTGGACATTTGCATCGCAT
>JBOFGM010000501.1:0-1581 GCA_051649105.1 Iodobacter sp.
CAAATGCGGCATTAGTCTCTCTTTTCCCCCATTTGATGGCAAACACTGTGTGAATGCCGATCGGATCCGGGTTAAACAAGTTCTGATCAATCTGCTGTCCAATGCCATCAAATATAACAAGCCCAACGGCAGCGTCAGAGTGAGCTGCGAAGAATGTTCACCTGGCCGGATCCGGGTTTGTGTCACCGATACCGGCGAAGGTTTAGCGCCCGATAAAATTGCGCAGCTCTTTCAGCCCTTCAACCGGCTGGGGCAGGAATGTAAAACCGAAGAAGGCACGGGCATTGGTCTGGTCATGACTAAACGCCTGATCGAACTGATGGAAGGAAGTATTGGATTTGAAAGCCATGTCGGAGCAGGCAGCGTGTTCTGGATAGAGATGAATTTAACCCCTCATCCCAGCACGGAACCCTCCGCCGATTTTGTCGATACCACACAAGTGCGTATTCAATCTGAAAACTCTCTTTACACCTTGCTCTATGTGGAAGACAACCCGGCCAATCTGATGCTGATTGAGGATCTGCTCAGCCGGCGGCCCAATATTAATTTACTCACCGCCAGAGATGGTCATAGTGGCATTGCCACGGCCCGCTCACAACAGCCCGAATTAATCCTGATGGATATTAACCTGCCTGGCATCAATGGGCTTGAAGCCTTGAATATTTTGGCCCAGGACCCGTTAACGGCCCATATTCCGGTTATTGCACTCAGCGCCAATGCAATTCCCCGCGATATTGAAAAAGGATTGCAAGCGGGTTTCTTTCGCTATCTGACCAAACCCATCAAAGTAAACGAATTTATGACGGCGCTCGATACAGCGTTTGAGCTGATCAGTAAACGAGCACTTTGTGCAAATAAAAAAGAGCCACTATGAAATTCAATATCAAAGATATTTTAAAAGCCCATATCCTGATTGTTGATGATCAGGCATCAAATGTGCTGCTATTAGAACAACTATTACGCGAAGCGGGTTATATCAATATCAGTTCAACGATGAACCCACTGGAGGTCTGCTCGCTGCACGCCCATTTTAACTTTGATTTAATTATGCTCGATTTACAAATGCCAGAAATGGATGGTTTTCAAGTGATGGAAAACTTAAAAACCTGTGCCATTGATGATTATTTGCCCGTGATTGTACTTACGGCACAGCCGGCACATAAGTTGCGGGCATTGCAAGCCGGGGCCAAAGATTTCATCAGTAAACCATTTGATCTGCTTGAAGTTAAAACCCGTATTTACAATATGCTGGAAGTGCGCCTGCTCTATAAGAAGCTGAATTCTTATAATCAAACATTGGAGGCCACCGTACTGGAGCGCACCGCCGAATTACGGGAAAGTGAAGCGCGCTTTCGCAGTCTGACCGAGCTTGCTTCTGATTGGTACTGGGAGCAGGACGAAAACGAAAAAATCACCAAAATATCAGGCCCGGTATTAGAAATGATGGGCATGCAGGCCGGGCCGATGATGAACCATTTCTTGTCAATGCCGAATACTCAGCTGGCGCAAATGAGCTGGGATCAGGAAGAGCATAAATGGTTACAAGAAACGATTGCCGCCCGCCGCCCTTTTCTCGACTTC
>JBOFGM010000502.1:0-5509 GCA_051649105.1 Iodobacter sp.
ATAAGCGAATCTGATATTCGCAAATTTGTTTTAAATCGCGCTTTAATTGCTTTAAATCGGCTGAATGCCGGCCGGCAATAATCATTTCATGCGGCACACCGCAGGCTTTAAAGCTGACCTGGCTGAATTCGCCCATTTCCACCGGATGATCGATTAATTCATCATAATCAGCCGCCTGATAGCGGCCAAACTGCCCGGCTTTGGCACCATCGGCCGGCAAGGTGGTGGCCACTTTCCAGTGTTTATAAGATTTGCCTTCGGGAGCGATTATTTCTACGCTGCATGGCCGGCTTTCCTGGCCTTCAACCGCTAAAAAGACACTGGTGCCATTAAAAAAGCCCCGGGTCTGATCCAGATAAGCGCCCCGCACCGATAAATCCCAGGCATAAACACTGTAATGAATTTCTAAAGTCTCTTTAACCGCTGCAGCCTGCCAGGTTTGTTTATCGCATTTACTCAGCGCCACAGGCTGCCCGGCCGATTCGGCTCGAATTTCAACAATATTGCGGGAAAACTCGCGGATTAAATAACTGCCGGGAATCCAGGAGGGCAGCCATAAGCGCTGGCCATTGGCATCGGGCTTTTTAATCGTGATGGAAATATGAAACAGATGGGCATGCAAAGAAGCGGGAACAATTTTATAAGCAATATTCATTATTTTTCTTTTAAAAAAGGACAAAGAAATAACGCTGTTTTTAAACGATGATAAGAAAATACCGGGTTACCCCGGTATTGTAATAACTTAATTCTGCTGCAATCCAACCTGATTCCGGCCCGCCGCTTTGGCCTGGTACAAAGCCTGATCGGCCTTATCAATCAGTTGCTGGGTATCCATGCCATGCTTTAATGCCGCCACACCGGCACTGAATGTCACCTGAAATGGCTTATCTCCGGCCAGTTGCACCAGATCAGCAAAACGAACCCGCCATTCATCAATCTTTTGCGCCGCACGAATCAAACTGGTGCCATAGAAGATTACGGCAAATTCTTCACCACCATAACGTCCGACCGCACCCTCGTCCCCCACAGACTGACGCAATAAGCGAGCCAGATTTTTAATCACCCTATCGCCCGTGCCATGGCCATAACTGTCATTTATTTTTTTAAAAAAATCAATATCAATCATGGCAAAAGAAAGGGAAAGTGTTTCTTTCCTGGCCCGCTGAACTTCACGCTCTAATAATTCAATGATATGAGTGTGATCGAGTAAAGCAGTCAGACTATCGCAGCTCATCCAGCGCCGCAATGAGCGATAGCGCTCACAGGTCATCGTAACCGAAGCCAGCAGCTCTTCAACCGGCATATTCTTAACCCAGAAATCATCGCCGCCCATGCTGCGGGCCATCAGCTGTTTATTGCGATTGGTTTCGGTGGAAAGAAAGACAATAGGAATACTGTCAAATAAAGGCTGCTGCCGGATGACCTTGGCAATTTCCGCCCCCGAGCATTGCGGCATATACACATCCATCAATACGATATCCGGTGCAAACCGTTCCAGCGAAACAAAGACTTCCAGCGGGTTTTGTATAATCTGCACCTTCATTCCGGCCTGAAGCAAAAGCAGGGCCGTCATTTTTGCCACACTTTCTGAATCATCCACAATTAAAACGCGATAAGGCGTGCTGCGGTTTTTCTCAAATAAGTTTTCTAAGCGATCGATCAGCCTTTGAATATCCAGCGGAAAATAGACAAAATCCGTCACACCCAGCTGCATAAAATGAATTTGCTTCGAGACAATTAAATTTGAAGTCAGCAAGACCACCGGGCCACGGGATAGTTTGGCCAGCAAAGGTAAGATCTGCTCGGTACTGGCGTCTTCCAGCCCGGCCTCACCCAGCAAAACGGCAAAAGGAGGCTCAGAATACATCGCGGCCAGCAAGGCGCTTTGTCTTGAAAATAAATGACATTCAAAACCAAAAAAATTCAGTTGTGCAGCCAGCTCATTGCCATCCTGAACCTGGTTGGCAGATAAATAAATCATCGGTTTTTTTTGATTTTCACTCATTTTTATCCAGCCAGATACTTATTAAGCTAAAAAAACGCAGAGACTAACAATGACAGAATAGCAAAGCAGAGCTGCTTTTTCTTACAAATGACGCATATTTAATCTGAATCAATATTCTGCCGGCCACCTTATTCGTTATTATTTTGCTCAAACTGATGCAATTGCCTGCGCCACTTCTTGGTCGGGCGCCCTTCTCCTGCCGGATGCTCAAAGCGGGGAGCCAGTTTGCGGGCTTCACGCTCGTTTTCCCGCCGCTTTTGGCTGGCCTCACTTTCCTGCCACAGTAATCGCGCCGTAACGGCCGGCCCGCGCTGCCCGGACACCGCCAGCACCGTCACTTCGTATTCTCCCTGTTCGGTACGGATACGCAGCAGATCCCCGGTTTTAACCTGCCTGGCGGGTTTAATCCGTTCTTTATTCAGCTGCACATGGCCGGCATCAATGGCGGCACTGGCCAGCGAGCGGGTCTTAAAAAAACGGGCCGCCCACAACCATTTATCGATGCGAACATTTTCATCCATTTTATTTTCCTTAAACAAAAACACCCGCCACAAGGGCGGGTGTTGGTGATTTCCGGCAGAGCAGAATCTTAGTGAGTCTTCGCTTTAAAATGACGACGACGATCTGTCTCATTCAGGTAGCGTTTACGAATACGGATGCTGGTTGGAGTGATTTCAACCAATTCATCGTCATCGATAAACTCAACAGCTGATTCCAGTGTCATTTTGATCGCTGTAGTCAGACGAACGGCTTCATCGGTACCCGAAGCGCGAACGTTAGTCAGTTGCTTACCCTTAACCGGGTTAACGACCAGGTCGTTATCACGGGTGTGAATACCAATAACCATACCTTCGTATAATTTGTCGCCCGGAGCTACAAACATACGACCGCGGTCTTCCAGCTTCCACAGTGCATAGGCCACGGCTTCACCGTTTTCTTGCGAAACCAGAACGCCGTTATGGCGACCTGGCATATCTGCTTTAGCAGGAGCGTAATCATCAAATACGTGACCGATCAGACCAGTACCACGGGTCATAGTCATGAAATCGCCCTGGAAGCCAATCAGACCACGTGCTGGAATATGGTATTCCAGACGGGTACGGCCCTGACCATCGGATTCCATATTGGTCAGTTCGCCACGGCGACGACCAATTTCTTCCATCACGCCACCTTGGTGTTCATCTTCAAGGTCGATCGACAGATTTTCGTAAGGCTCGCATTTAACGCCATCGATATCTTTGTAAACAACACGTGGTTTAGCCACGGCCATTTCAAAACCTTCACGACGCATGTTTTCCAGCAGAATAGTCAGGTGCAATTCACCACGACCAGACACGCGGAAGATATCAGCATCTTCGGTTTCTTCAACTTTCAGAGCCACGTTAGTCAGCAGTTCTTTAGTCAGGCGGTCACGAATCTGACGGCTGGTAACGAACTTACCTTCTGTACCGGCTAATGGTGAAGTGTTCACCATAAAGTCCATAGTCAGAGTTGGCTCATCGATAGTCAGCATTGGCACGCCAACTGGCTGTTCTTTATCACAGATGGTCACACCGATACCGATCTCATCCAGACCGGAAATAATAACGATGTCGCCAGCCTGAGCTTCTTCAACAGCAACACGTTCCAGACCCTGGAAACCCAGAACCTGATTGATACGACCCTGACCAACCTGGTCTTCGTGGTTCATGACCACAACAGCCTGACCTGGCTTGATACGGCCATTCAGGATGCGGCCAACGCCAAGGCGACCAGTGTATGTGGAGTAATCCAGAGCAGAAATTTGCAATTGCAAAGGCGCTTCAGGATCGCCAACAGGGGCAGCAACGTGGCTGATCACGGTGTCAAACAACGGACGCATGTTATCGGACTCAGTTTCGAGTTCAAGCTTAGCGTAGCCATTGAGTGCAGATGCGTAGATCACCGGGAAATCGAGCTGTTCGTCAGTTGCGCCGAGCTTGTCGAATAAATCGAAAGTCTGGTCCACAACCCAATCCGGACGTGCGCCGGGACGGTCGATTTTATTAATCACAACAATAGGCTTCAGGCCTAAAGCCAGTGCTTTTTTGGTAACGAAGCGGGTTTGTGGCATAGGGCCGTCAACCGCATCAACCAACAACAATACACCGTCAACCATACCCAGAACACGTTCCACTTCACCACCGAAATCGGCGTGACCTGGAGTGTCCACAACATTGATATGGTAACCGTCGTATTCGAGGGCAGTGTTTTTAGCCAGAATAGTGATACCGCGCTCTTTTTCGATATCATTACTGTCCATCACGCGTTCAGTCACTTGCTGATTTTCGCGGAAGGTGCCGGATTGGCGGAGGAGTTTGTCAACGAGGGTAGTCTTACCATGGTCAACGTGGGCAATAATTGCAATATTACGAATGGCGCGGGTTGTCATTGTCTGGGCTGCAGATTTAAAAAAGTGCGCGATTGTACCATGCGCAGCAGGTTACGGGACTAAGTTCCTCAGTAATGAGAAATAATTCATAGAATCAGGCGATTACTGGCGGGTCCGGACCGGCTGTCGTGGCTTTTTCTGTAAAAAGACCAGGTCACCCGGGCTTAACTCTCTGAATATTCTTCTGTTTTAAGCGGAAAAAGCGCACTCAGATCAAAGTTTAAACCCGGCTGACTGGCCGAATGGGTGCCCGCCAGCGGCTGATTACTACTGGCGTGATAGCTATAGACCAGCGCGTATTTAGTCAGGGCAGTGCGGTTGCGGCTGCCGGCATGAAAAGTGCGGGCATCAAACAGCACCACGTCTCCTGCGGCCAGCGACGGGAACACCGCCCGGGCCACCCAGGGCGCTGCCGCGGGATGCCCGGCCATTAAAAATTCCTTCTGATCAAACGCTTCTTCCGGGAAATCCACCTGGTGCGAGCCGGGAATAAACCCCAGACCGCCGTTATCGATATTTTCATCCCCCAGCGCCAGCCAGGCCGAAACCAGCTCCGGCCGGGTAAAGCGCCAGTAGCGCAGATCCCGGTGCCAGCGGGTATCGCTGCTAAAACTCGGCTGCTTACTCATTAAGCTATTGTGATGCACCTGCGTCAGCGTCAGCTCCGGGGTATCCAGCAAGGCACTGATCAGCGCCAGCAAAGACGGCTCCCCCGCCCATCGGCTGAAGGCCGGGTGACGCGCCGCCATATTTCTTAAGCGGCGGATGGTGCCACCGCCTTCCAGGTGGCAGGCAGAGGGCGCGCCGGGGTAACCCAGATCCGCTTCCAGCTCAAAAGGCGGAATCCGCTCTGCTACGGCAGCCATCGCCAGATCACGGATTTCACTGACCCGGGATAAAGACATGAATCCGCGCAACACCACCACACCGTCGGTCTGAAAACGAAGGCGCAACACAGACAAATCTATTGGCAGACTCAATTGGGCAAGCAAGGCAGCCACTCCGGCAATGAAAGCTAAATTGTAACAGTGCCGGTTTGCCGGGCACCTCCCTTTTCCCCCCTGGATATCCCTGATACACCGGCCTGTCCGGGG
>JBOFGM010000503.1:0-3954 GCA_051649105.1 Iodobacter sp.
GGCGGATAACAGCTTAAATATTAAAATGGCAGCCCCCACCGGTAAGGCTGCCGCCAGAATGAGCGAATCGGTGCGGGAGCAAAAAGGCCGGCTGGATGTGGGTGAAGCCACCAAGGCCATGATCCCGGAAACCGCCTCCACCCTGCACCGTTTACTGGGCCCAAGGCCCGACGGCAGCTTTCGCCATCATGCCGGTAACCCGCTGGCGCTGGATGTGCTGGTGGTGGATGAAGCCTCTATGATTGATCTGGCCCTGATGGCGCAACTGGCAGAAGCCTTGCCGCCGCAGGCCCGGCTGATTTTACTGGGGGACAAAGACCAGCTGGATGCCGTCGATGCCGGCACCGTTTTTTCTGAGCTCTGCAGTTTAAAATCGCCGGATCAGGCCTTTATTCAGGCGATTAAAACCGCCAGCGGCGTTACGCTGCGGGCAGAAAAAGCCCCGGCCAGCGCCGTGGGCAATGCGGTAATGAATCTGGAACACAGCCACCGTTTTGCCGCCGGGGGTGGCATTGGCAAACTGGCCCAAAGTGTGAATCAGGGCGATGCCAAAACCGTAATGGCCCTGCTGCAACCCAATGATTTATTTGCGGAACCAGAAACTGAGCTGGGCTGGCAGCCCGATGGCAAAACCCTGCTGCAACGCTGCGATACCGGCTATGGAGCTTACTGGCAGGCGGTGCAAAACCACGATGTCGCGGCCGCTTTTATGGCCTTTGACCAGTTTCGGGTATTAACCGCCCTGCGCGAAGGCCAGACGGGCGTGCTGGGTGTAAACCAGCAGCTGGAAGCGCACTGGCGGGCCAGAAAAATTATTCCGGAAGAAGGCTTGTGGTATGACGGACGGCCGGTCTTAATCACCCAAAATGATTATGCCGTGCAGCTTTATAACGGCGATATTGGGCTGACGTTTTTTGATGGCAACAGCCCGCGGGTGGCCTTTAAAGGGGAAAACAATACCCTGCGCTGGTTCAGCCCGGCCCGCCTGCCGGCCCATGAAACTGCACTGGCATTAACCGTACATAAAAGCCAGGGCTCTGAGTTTGATGAGGTCGTGCTGCTGCTGCCGGATCATCACCATGAATTACTCAGCCGCAGCCTGATCTATACCGGCCTGACCCGTGCCAAAAAAAGGGTGGAAATCTGGGGCAGCAGCGAAGTGATCAGCAAAGCCATCACCAAACAATCCATCCGCCAGAGCGGGCTGGCCGCGGCGCTGAAATAACCTTTTTGGGGGCACACTGGTGCGCTGAGCGCACCCTGGCGTGGATTTTGCAGGGTGCAAAACAGGTTTGTCCTTACACACCAAGGCAACCCGGTGAGCCAAGCTCACCTTGGCGCGGATTTTCGCAGGGTGCATAACGGGTTTATCGTTACGCACCAAAGACCACATGCGTCAGGGAGTCACTCACTCCGGCCATCTACCCCGGCAAACCATCCACAAAGCATAACAACTCACCCGGCTGCATTTTGATCCAGGTTTCGTTATCGGTCAGCGGCTGGGTGGCAATCATGGCAACCCGGTCGTTCAGTGAAGTCAGCTCAGAAAAATCCACGCTCACATCGGTATCATTTAAATGCGCCAGGGTAAACGGCGCTTGCCGCACCAGGTAATGCAGATCAGTGCTGCAATGGGCAAATAAGGCCGTGCCATCGGAAAGTAAAAAATTAAAGGTTCCCTGTGCCATCAGGGCAGGCACCAGCTCAGCCAGCGCCTGTTTAAGCACCGGCAAAGACGGGCAACTGACAAAGCGCAATGCCAGTTCAGAAAGCAACCAGCAAAAAGCATGTTCACTGTCGGTATTGCCCACTGGCAGAAACCGGCTGCTGCTTAAATCCGGCCGCTCAGCCAGATTACCATTATGAGCAAAGATCCAGTAACGCCCCCATAGCTCGCGGCGGAAAGGATGGGTATTGGCCAGGCTGATCTGCCCCTGAGTGGCTTTACGAATATGGGCAATCACATTGGTTGATTTAATCGGATAAGCGCGCACCAGATCCGCAATCGGTGAACTGGCCGATGGCAGATAATCCAGAAACATCCGGCAGCCATCCCCTTCAAAAAAGGCAATTCCCCAGCCGTCGGCATGCTCGCCGGTCAGCCCGCCACGCCGGCGAAACCCTTCGAAGGAAAACATAATATCGGTGGGGACATTACAATTCATACCCAGTAACTGACACATAGCCCAATTCCTGCTTTCAGCTTGGCTTTTACTCGCCATATAATGTACAAAACGCCCGCAAGCGGGCGTTTTGCTATAAGCCATTATGGCTTATTTCTTAACAAACCCCGCATAAGCACGGGGCAAAAAGCGATATCAGCTTTCCATTGCGCCCGCACCGTGGCTGAAGCCACAGTCCACCATCACCACTTCACCGGTCATACCGGACGACAAGGATGACAATAAGAAGGCAGTCACATTACCCACTTCTTCTTGTGTCACATTGCGTTTCAGCGGTGTGCCTTCGGCAGCGCGTTTCAGCAAAGTGCTGAAATTAGCAATACCGGCAGCGGCCAGGGTTTTAATCGGGCCGGCAGATACCGCATTCACACGAATCGCACGATCGCCACCCAATGCAGCAGCCATATAACGCACATTTGCTTCCAACGAAGCTTTGGCCAGACCCATTACATTGTAATTAGGAATAGCACGCTCAGCGCCCAGATAAGTCATGGTCACCAGCGAAGCGCCTTCGCTCAGCATCGGGCGGGCGGCCTTGGCCAGCGCCGCAAAGCTGTATGAGCTGATATCGTGAGCAATATGGAAGGCTTCACGGGTAATGGCATCCAGGTAATCACCCTTTAAAGCTTCACGCGGAGCAAAGCCAATCGAATGAACCAGACCATCGAGCTTGTCCCAGTGCTTGCCCAGCTCAGCAAATAATTCAGTAATTTGCTCATCGCTGCCCACATCACAGGGCAGAACTAAATCAGTATCGAAATCTTTAGCCAGATCAACCACGCGCTGGCGCAAGTTTTCACTGACATAGGTAAAGGCCAGCACCGCACCCTCACGTTTAGCTGCCTGAGCAATGCCGTAGGCAATAGAACGATCTGAAAGCAGACCGGTAATCAAGATTTTTTTGCCGGCGAGAAAGCCCATACCAACACCTTTATTTATATGTAATTGAGACACAGATCGCGGATTATAGACGAAACCGCGCCAGGTGACGCCTGCAACTTTTAATAGCAGGCTCCTGCAATGCATTTATTTCTTCTGCCAACGTCCTGTATCGGCAGAAGAACAGCGACATCGGCAAGGCAGATTGTTACGTTAATGCATAGGGTAAATCAAGAATTTCCAGTAAGGGGCCATCTGGCGACTCCAGATGTAAACCATGCTCAAGGCTGGCAATCTGCGCCACCACCAGAACTTCCCAGTGGCCATGGCCTGCAACGGCCGCCAGCATAATTTTACCGCTGGCCTGACCATTCATTTCGCTGCTGAATACGTCCTGCCCCGCTTCCACATGGCCGGCCTCAATAGTGGCACGGTACATACGGCGCTTTAATTTACCCAGATACTGGGTACGGGCCACAATTTCCTGGCCAGGATAGCAACCTTTGGTAAAACTGACACCGCCAATTAATTCCATATTGGCCATTTGTGCAACAAAGGCTTCGGATGTCACACCCGTCACCCATGGTGCGCCGGCGCGGATATCGCTTAAACGCCAGATCGCTTCATGCGCCGGCAGGATACCCGCCGCTTCCAGTTGCTGCCACAGCGCCAGCGCGGCATCAGCCTGCACCGCCAGCTGATAGCGCTGGCCTGGTAAGCGGATCAGGGTAAAAGTCTCTGTATTTAAAGAGGCAAAATCATCCGCTGGCAAAAGCCCCAATACGGCCGCTAATTTTTCTGCAGCCAAAGGGCCGGCCACGCCCAGCAAAAGTAATTCATCACTGGCATCACGCGCCTTGGTTTTAGAGCGCATAACAAACATCGACAAGCG
>JBOFGM010000504.1:0-11494 GCA_051649105.1 Iodobacter sp.
ATTTCCAGACAATCGGTAATCACCACGCCCTGAAAACCCATTTCGCTCCGCAGTAACCCGGTTAAGACCGCCGGGGAAAGCGTGGCCGGAATCGTCAGATCCGCTTCGATGGCAGGAAAAGCCACATGGGCGGTCATTAAGGCATCCATTCCGGCAGCAAAAGCCGCTTTAAAAGGGGCCAGCTCAACCTGATCCAGCCGGGCGCGCTCATGCGCCACCACCGGCATGCCCACATGCGAATCAACCGCGGTATCGCCATGCCCCGGGAAATGTTTACCGGTTGCGGCCATCCCTGCGGCCTGAATACCGCGCAGGGCGGCCAGACCATATTGATTCACTTCGGCGGCTGTTTCACCATAAGCACGCACACCGATCACCGGATTAAGCGGGTTATTATTAATATCCAAGACCGGCGCAAAATTAATATTGATACCCAGCGACTTCAACTCGGCATTGGCAACACAGGTCAGCGCTTCACAATCGGCCTCGCTGCCCGCGGTTTTAAAAGCCATGGCCGATGGCAACGGAGTCAGACCCTCTTCAATCCGCATCACCATGCCGCCTTCCTGATCGGTACCAATCAGCAAGGGCACCCGGCCTTTCTCGGCGTTGATCTGTTGCAGATGCAAAGTTAAAGCCGCGACCTGGGCCGGAGAGGCCACATTACGGCGAAATAAAATCACCCCGCCAATCTGATGCTCCCGCAGCATTTCTTTAATGGCGGCATTGGGTTGCAAACCATCAAAGCCCACCATAAACAATTGAGCCACTTTTTGGCTGAGGGAAAGCGACTGTAATTGCTCTTGGGGATGCATCGCGGAGCTCCGGCAGAAATTAAGATAAATGCAATTCTATGGTAAGCAGAAGCAATCAGACACCCTGCTTAGTCAAATTGACAAGACAAGCAAAGTAACCCGAACGGCAGGCGGTTGATCAGCCCCGCATCATCGCCATCTGCCAGGTATAAAAAAAGCCGGGCGAACCCGGCTGATGGTCTGGTAAAACTTAAGCCAGACGTTTTAATACTTCCGCTTTACCCAGTAAAGCCAGTACAGCATCCACCGATGGCGTATGCGTGGTGCCACAAACCTTGGCCCGCAACGGCATACCCACCATGCCCATTTTTACACCCTGCGATTTGCAGAATTCTTTAATAAAGGCAGAGATAGAAGCCGTATCCCACACTTCCAATGCAGCCGCCTGCTCTGCAAAAGCAGCCAGACGCGCCAGATCGTCGGAGCCCAGATGCTTGGCCACAATGTCATCAGAAGGCGTCAGCGGCTGATAGAAATATTCAGCTTCTGTGGCCAGCTCAACAATCGTTTGTACCCGCTCTTTCAGCAAGGCCACAACATCAATCAGTGCAGGGCCCTGGCTCAGATCCACGCCTTTTTCATCTAAAAAGCGCTTAGCCAGTTCAGCCAGACGGGCGGTATCGGCCGCTTTAATATGCTGGGCATTTAACCAAAGCAGCTTTTCTTTATCAAAGCGGCTCGGGCTGGCAGACACATCTTTCAGATCAAACCATTCAATAAATTGCGCCATGGTGAAGCATTCATCATCGCCGTGGCCCCAGCCTAAACGCGCCAGATAGTTCAGCAAAGCTTCCGGTAAATAACCGGCGGTATCGTAATCCACCACGCTGACCGCATCGCGGCGCTTGGATAATTTCTGGCCCTGATCATTGTGGATCATCGGCAAATGCGCAAACTGCGGCAGTGGTGCACCCAGCGCATTAAAAATATGGATCTGACGCGGTGTGTTATTCACATGGTCGTCCCCACGGATCACCTGAGTAATCCCCATATCCCAGTCATCCACCACCACGCAGAAGTTATAAGTCGGAGTGCCATCAGGACGGGCAATAATCAGATCATCCAGCTCAATATTGCCAATCTCGATGCGGCCTTTTACCAGATCATCCCACGCCACAACGCCATCGAGCGGCGTTCTGAAGCGCAATACTGGCTGCACACCGGCCGGAGGCGCTGGCAAGACCTTGCCTTCTTCCGGACGCCAGCGGCGATCATATTTCGCTTTTAAGCCCAGCGCTTCTTGCTCTGCACGCATGGCATCAAGCTCTTCTTTCGACATATAGCAAGGATAAGCATGGCCGCTGGCCAGCAATTGCTGCAGCGCTTCTTTATAACGCTCCATCCTTTGCATCTGGTAAAACGGGCCTTCATCGTAATCAAGACCTACCCAGTTCATCCCGTCCAGAATCGCTTTAACAGATTCCGGGGTAGAACGCTCTAAATCGGTGTCTTCAATACGCAGCACAAAGGTGCCGCCATTTTTACGGGCATGAGCCCATGAAAACAACGCGGTGCGAACGCCGCCAATATGTAATAAGCCCGTAGGACTTGGAGCAAAACGAGTACGTACAGTCATAACAGCTACCGGAAATAGAGCATGGAAGGCGATATTGTAACGTGTAACCAGCGATTCTGCCGCAGCGACTCTGCCATCACGGCTTTTATCGGCAAAAGTGACAGCGCACTCAGAAGGGCTGCGCTCAAGCTCTCTGATGCCGGCTGGTAAAGTCGTACCCCTTAGTTCCGGGTCTTAGCCATGGATGGCCAGGGATATTTACAGCGCCGCAGTGCGCACCGGAATGGCGGCAGCCAGCACCCGGTTATTGATATTCAATGGCAGATTATTTGGGTTTTGCACCACAATATTTTCGCTCAGTACCGGCAGATTGCTTTGGGCCGGGCTTTCAAAGCGCACCAGAATATCGTAGTAAGTACGCAGCCGTTCCACAAAAATCACCGGTTCGCCGCCGCGGGCATAGCCGTATTTGGCCGATTTAAAATACTGCGGATTGCGCAGCAGCGGCAATGTGGTTTTTACATCCACCCAGCTATCCGGATTTTTCCCCAGCTTAACCGCCAGCGCACGGGCATCCAGTAAATGCCCCAGCCCGACATTGTAGGCAGCCAGCGCCAGCCAGGTACGATCGGGTTCGGCGATGTTTTCTGCCAGACTGTCTTTCATTGTCTGAATATAACGCGCCCCGCCCTGAATACTTTGATACGGATCCAGCCGGTTAACGCCAAGGCGCTCAGCCGTGTCATTGGTCAGCATCATCATGCCGCGCACACCCGACATAGAAACGGCTTCCGGATCCCACATCGATTCCTGATAGGACAAGGCCGCCACCAGACGCCAGTCCAGACCGGTTTTATCACCCGCCTCACGGAACCAGCGTTTATAACGAGGCAAGGTGCTTTTACGTTTATCCAGAAAGGCCATGGCATCCAGCGGGCCTAAACGATTAACGTGGCCGTAGTAACGATCGAGCAGGCTGCGCAACTCGCCGTTTTTGGATATTTTGCTGAAGAAACTCTGAAACAGCTCAAACAACTCGCTGTCATCTTCCGGAGCGGCCCAGGCCAGCTGCTGCAAAGAGCCCATTTCGCGGGAAATAGCCACTTTAGGGAAGTAATTTTGCGCCACTTCTGCCGCCTGCGAATCGACCATCGCATAACTCAGCTGGCCGTTGGCCACGCGCTCGATCAGGTCTTCACTGTCACCGTCTTCCACCACATCCCAGCTCAGAGCAGGCTTTTTGGCCTTTAGCTGGTTCAGTGCCATGACATATTGCGGCAAAGTGCTGATCCGGCCCTGACCACTGCTCAGCTCGGCCAGAACATTGGCTGCGGGCTTCTTGCTTGGGTAAACCAGAACCGGTTCGATATTTTGGTAGGAAGGTCCAAAAGCCAGACCGCTGCCTTCGAACCCTTTTTGCATCCCGACGGCAAAATGCGCTTCATGCGCTTTAAGCCTGGATAACAACTCAGCATAGCTGCTGGTCACGATGAAACGTACTTTCAGCCCGTTGGCTAATGCAAAGCGAGTAACAAGGTCGTACTCCAAGCCTGCGTAATTGCCTTCAGCATCGACATAGAGTGTGGTCGGACCGTTTTGTACCAGTACGACGAGTTCTTGTGATTCTGCCCAAGGAAGAACCCGGTTGGAAGTTTGTTCCGGCATTTCGCCGCAACCCGTTAGAACAACTGTTGCCAGAGCCATGAGCCAATGTTTCATGCGCATCCCGTTTGTTGATACCGGCCGCATTCTGCACTATTTTTTGCCAAAAGCACAAACACAGCTTTGCCTTCGGTAAAAATTGCGTTAGAATTCGTCTCCTCTTTGGAGAGGTGGCAGAGTGGTTGAATGTACCTGACTCGAAATCAGGCGTACTCGCAAGAGTATCGGGGGTTCGAATCCCCCTCTCTCCTCCAGATCATCAAAAACGGCAGGCCTTCGGGCTTGCCGTTTTTGTTTTGAAGGAGCGCCAGCATACGACCAGACGCCTCTTCCACGCTGTGACAAATTACCTCTTTGTCATACCCGACTCAGTCACAATGGCAAATTTTTCCTGCTGACGCAACTCGTGAACAGCTGACAACAGCAGTGGCTGTGCGGGATGCGCCGAAAAATGCCGGCCGCATAACGCGGCCACTGGGAATAATCCCATAAGACTGTTGGTGAGCCAGATTGCATCGGCCAAAGCCAGTTCATCCGGCATCAAAACACGCTTTTCGGTCTGCCAGCCATGCTGCGCCGCAGCATCCAAAACCGCCTCCAGCATCACGCCATTGACCCCGCTTTGATCCAGTTTTGGCGTGCTTAAAATGCTGTCGCGTAAAACCAACACATTACTCATCACGCCTTCGACCACTTCGCCATCCCGTCCCAGCATCAGGCCTTCAAAAATGGCCGGATCATTCCACTCCCGCCGGGCTAAAACATTTTCCAAACGATTCAAATGCTTAACCCCGGCCAGAGCCGGTTGCCAGCTGGCCCGCGTGCTGCAAATCCGTAAACGGGCCCCCTGCTGCCGCAAAATATCCGGGTAAACCGGTAGTTCAGCGACCTGAACAATGCGATTAACGGGTAAGGCCGCCGGTGCCAGATAGCCACGGGCTGTTTCGCCCCGGGTAATGATGATTTTCAGCGCGGCATCCACTGGCTGCAGCCGGCGAAAATCGGCCAGTAAGATTTCTTCTGCCGGGCAGGCCAAACCTAAAGCAGCGCAGTCTTGCTGTAAGCGAGCGTAATGCCGGGCCCAAAATTCAATTTTTCCGCCTTCACAACGTAAGGTTCGAAAAACCCCGTCACCAAACTGAAATGCCCGGTCAGCCATACTGATGGCTTCTTGCACCTCTCCGTTAAGCAGCCTCATCCTTGCACACCCAAAGCTCGCAGTAAGCCACGCGCCTTATGGCGGGTTTCCTGCAGTTCACGCTCCGGATCTGAATCAATCACAATCCCGGCTCCGGCACGGAAATATAGTTGATCTTGTCTTTGCAGGAAGGTTCGGATCAGAATATTAAGATCAATATCCCCGTTTAAGTTGATATAACCCAAACTACCAGTGTAAGCGTAGCGTGGGCGATCTTCCAGCTCTCTGATAATTTGCATACAGCGAACCTTAGGGCAACCTGTAATGGTGCCGCCGGGGAATAAAGCCCGCAAAATATCCGCCGGGTTTTGCCCGGCGCGCAGAGTACCGCGCACATTGGATTCAATATGATGCACAAAGGCATAGGTGGCGACGGCCATTAATTCATCCACCTGCACCGTGCCCGGCAGGCAAATCCGGCCCAGATCGTTGCGCTCCAGATCAACCAGCATAATATGCTCGGCCCGCTCCTTGGGCGTTGCCAGCAGCCGCTCTTTCAGGCGGGCATCTTCTGCCGGATCGGCGGATCGCGGATGAGTACCGGCAATCGGCCGGGTTTCAACCAGATCCCCCTTCACTTTAACCAGCCGCTCCGGTGAGGAGCTGACCACCGCACCATAAGCACCTAAATCCAGCAAGGTAGAAAACGGCGCAGGATTACGCACCCGCAGGCTGGAAAACAGCTCAGCAGGGCTCAGCGCTTCGGCCAGCTGCACATCCCAGCCACGGGACAGATTCACCTGAAAGACATCGCCGTCCCGTATATAAGTAAGAGCCCGGTCTGCACCCTGCAAAAAGGCAAGCGGATCGTCTTCGCTGATGGCAGCAATCTGAGGCAAGGCGGGATTAAACGCAGGCACCTGGGCGACACGCTCTGCCAGCACCGCCAGCTCTTCCTGGGTTTCGGCCACCAGCCAGGCTTTGCCTGAAGGGCGCTCCAGTAAAACGGCCGCCGGGATACGCAATAAAGCGGCCACCGGGAAATCGGTTTCTGCCCGGGTCGCCACATGCGGCTCAAAGGCCGACAGCAGCTCATAGCCGGCATAAACAAACCAGCCACCGGCAAAAGGCGCATCCACAGGCAGATCTTGCGGCCAGGGCAAAGCAGGGTTTAATGGCAGCTGACGTAAATCGCTGACAAAATCAGCGCCTGCCGCATAAACACGAACCTCGCGCGGCAAAGAAAATAAAATATCCCAGCCGGCATGACCGCCGCCTGTTTCAGCCAGAGCCGGGAAACCAGAAGGATCGCTGGCCAACAGGGCCAGCAGATCAGGAGTATGGGAGAGAGATAGACAGAACATAGGCGATATTCTAACAGGGCAGGAACGGGCCTTATACCTGATCGCAGGAGCCAAGCGAAAGCCGGTGTTTAAATTACGGTTTATTTTTACAGGGGAGAGATGGATTGGCGCTAGAATTAGCCTGAAGCGATAAAAAAATCCGGAAGATAAATCATGCGCCTGCTTACTCTGTTATTGACCCTGTGTTTATCGGCTACCGCCCATGCCGGGGCAAACGCCGTTCCCAGCCTGGATCTGGAACGCTATCTGGGCCGCTGGTATGAGATCGCCAGCTTTCCTATGTACTTTCAGCGGATGTGTGTCTCAGACACCACTGCCGAGTACAGCAAAGAAGA
Organism: Iodobacter sp.; assembly: GCA_051649105.1. Lineage (GTDB taxonomy): Bacteria > Pseudomonadota > Gammaproteobacteria > Burkholderiales > Chitinibacteraceae > Iodobacter. Next base: position 6,831 of record JBOFGM010000504.1, read on the forward strand.
AAATAACCGGATTGGCGTACTGAACCGCTGCCGCAAACAAGATGGCAGTTTTGCCGAGGCCAATGGCCATGCCAGCGTGGTGGCAAACAGCGGCAATGCCAAACTGAAGGTCAGCTTCTTCTGGCCTTTCTCTGCCGATTACTGGGTCTTTGGTCTGGGCGATGAATATCAGTGGGCTTTGGTGGGCAATCCTGATCATAAATATCTGTGGCTGCTGTCCCGCAGTCAGACTATCAGCAACCAGGATCTGAATACCGCACTGGGCATTGCTAAAGAGCAGGGGTTTGATATCAGCAAGCTCAATTACACCCTGCAACGGACCGACTAAAACCCCGCCTGGCAGTGGTTTAAAACGGCGAAAAGAGAGGCCTCTTTTTTCGCACTATATATATAAGTAAATTCTGCTGAACTCAGCGCCTGTCCGGCGTAGAAAACCCCGCCTGACAGCCCCTTAAAACGGCGAAAAGAGAGGCTTCTTTTTTCGCACTATATATATAAGTAAATTCTGCTGAACTCAACGCCTGTCCGGCACGGTAAAACCCGCCTGGTGGCGGGGTTTGGGGCGTAAAAAAAAGGCTGCCAGGGCAGCCTTTTTTTATTACTGATTCGCGCTTAAATCTTGCGGAATACCAGCGTACCGTTCGTGCCACCAAAACCGAAGGAATTAGAGATCGCAACACCAATCTTCATGTCCCGTGCAGTATTGGCCACATAATCCAGATCACAACCACCCGCGATATCTTGTTCAAAGATATTGATCGTCGGAGGAGAAACCTGATTGTGCAGGGCCAGAATGGAGTAAATCGCTTCCACACCACCCGCGCCGCCCAATAAATGGCCGGTCATGGATTTAGTAGAGTTCACCACCAGCTTTTTAGCATGGTCCCCAAAGGCAATTTTCAGCGCATTGGTTTCGTTTGCATCACCCACCGGCGTAGAAGTGCCGTGTGCATTTACATAATCCACTTCATCTGCATTGATACCGGCATCGCGCAGGGCGTTAGTTACGCCGCGGGCAGGGCCTTCTGCAGTAGGAGAAGTAATATGGTAAGCATCCGAGCTCATACCAAAGCCAATCAGCTCAGCATAAATGGTTGCGCCACGTTTTTTAGCATGCTCGTACTCTTCCAGTACCAACACACCCGCGCCCTCACCCATAATAAAACCATCACGGCCTGTATCCCATGGACGGGATGCAGTTTCCGGATCGTCATTGCGGGTCGACAGCGCTTTCATTGCAGCAAAGCCACCCATGCCAAGGCGGGAAATCGCGCCTTCGGCACCACCGGCAATCATGACGTCCGCATCACCATACTGGATGATCCGTGCGGCATCACCAATGCTGTGCGCACCGGTGGTACATGCTGAAACGATACCGTAGCTCGGGCCCTGATAGCCCTTCAAAATAGTCACATGACCTGCAACCAGATTGATTAAACAACCCGGAATAAAGAAAGGACCAATTTTGCGCGGGCCGCCTTCGATCACAGCGGCGCTGGTTTGCTCAATGGACCAGAGCCCACCGATACCAGAACCGATATTGACACCGACGCGGGTTTTATCCAGGTCGGCCACATCATCAAGGCCAGCATCGCTGATCGCTTGCAGGGCCGCAGCAATACCGTAATGGATAAAGACATCCATACGGCGTGCATCTTTTGCCGAGATATACTCGGTAATATCGAAACCTTTGACCTCACCAGCAATGGTGCAGGCCAGATCACTGGCGTCGAAACGGGTAATTTGTGCGATGCCAGACTTACCGGCGAGCAAATTTGCCCAGCCTGTAGCCACATCATTGCCTACCGGTGAGACATGTCCCAAGCCGGTGACAACTACTCTGCGTTTAGACACGGGGCAGTCTCCGTGAGATGGCCGTATAAGGGCCAGATGGAACAAGACCTCCACAATTGACGTTTATCACGCCGATCGCAGAGGCCTCGAGAAAAACTGATTACTTGCTCAGATGGCCGCTGACATAGTCAATAGCTTGCTGAACGGTAGTAATCTTTTCGGCTTCTTCGTCAGGAATTTCGCACTCGAATTCTTCTTCCAGTGCCATGACGAGTTCAACGGTATCGAGAGAATCGGCACCGAGGTCGTTTACAAACGAAGAGTCAATCTTAACGTCGGTTTCCGGCACGCCAAGTTGCTCGGCAACGATCTTCTTAACACGCTGTTCGATGTTTTCCATGAATTTAAGTCCCAAGCCTTGTCTGCTAATTGCTAAAAAAAACGTCGACATTCTACCAAAAAAACAGTTACAGCAAACGTTTGTCGAGTAACTTCGGTCAAATGTACAACGAAAAAACCATACTGAACAACAGAACAACTTCTGCGAACAGCATGGATACTGCCTTAATTCATATACATTCCGCCGTTTACATGCAGGGTATTACCTGTAATGTACGCGGCTTTATCTGATGCTAAAAAACTCACCGCATCGGCAATATCTTGCGGATTACCTAAACGGCCCAAGGCAATTTGCCCGACCAGTTTAGCCTTTTGCTCTTCCGGAAGCGACTTTGTCATATCCGTATCGATAAAACCAGGCGCTACTGCATTGACAGTAACACCCCGTGAACCGATTTCACGGGCCAGCGATTTGGTAAAACCAAACAAGGCAGCCTTAGCGGCAGAATAATTTGCCTGTCCGGGGTTCCCTGTTGCGCCAACCACTGAAGCAATATTAATAATGCGTCCCCAGCGGGCTTTCATCATGCCACGCATCACCGCTTTGGATAGCTTATACACCGGACGCAGATTGGTTGCCATGACATCATCCCATTCTTCGTCTTTCATACGCATCAGGAGATTATCACGGGTAATGCCAGCGTTATTGACGAGAATGGTCACAGGCCCGAATTGTTGGGCAATTGCATCAATAATCGCCTCACAAGCCCCTTCCTCAGTGACTTGTAAACGCAAACCACAACCTGCATTTCCAGCTTCTTTTAGATAGGCGGTAATCGCCTCTGCACCGGAATCTGTTGTGGCTGTACCAATCACCAGGGCACCTGCAGCGGCCAGCTCAAGCGCAATCGCCTGACCAATACCACGCGAGGCACCCGTTACCAGTGCAACTTTACCTTCAAAACTCATGCAAAATCTCCGTAAATGGATTACTTTGCCCAAAAATAACAACTGCAGTTATTCCCGGGCCGGGCTTTATACCAATGCCTGTAATGTTTGCAGTGCGGCGGCATCAACCAGGGCAACTTGCTGCGCCTCGGTGGCAATGCGCTTATTTAAACCAGCCAGCACTTTACCCGGACCACATTCAGCAATCACGGTAATGCCATCGGCAGCCATCTTGCTGATGGTTTCCACCCAGCGAACCGGCTCGTACAGCTGGCGCACCAGAGCGTCTTTAATTTGTACCGGATCGCTGTAAGCGGCCACATCGGCATTATGCAACACAGGGATCAACGGGGAATTAATGACAATTGTATCTAATTTTTGTTTCAACTTTTCTGCAGCAGGACGCATTAAAGCGCAATGTGAAGGAACCGACACTGGTAATAACATCGCCCGTTTCGCACCGCGTGCTTTGCATGCCTCACAAGCGCGCTCTACAGCGGCCTTGCTGCCGGCAATCACAACCTGTCCTGGCGAGTTAAAGTTAACGGCCGATACCACATCACCCTGCGCGGCTTCTGCACAAGCGGCAATAATTTCTGCATCCGCCAGACCCAGTACTGCCGCCATCGCGCCCGTACCCACCGGCACCGCTTCTTGCATGGCTTCTGCGCGCAGACGCACTAATTGCAGGGCATCGCCAAATGACAAGGCTTCCGCTGCAACCAAAGCGCTGTACTCGCCCAGACTGTGCCCCGCCAGTACGGCAGGCATTGCACCACCCTGCGCTTGCCAGGCACGCCATACGGCCACGCCTGCAGTCAGCATCAGGGGCTGAGTATTAACCGTTGCATTCAGCAGTTCAGCCGGGCCTTCTGCAACCATTTGCCATAAATCCTGCCCCAGAACAGCAGAAGCTTCGGCAAAAGTGGCTTTTACCACGGCCAAATCTGCCCAGCCATTCATCATGCCAATCGATTGTGAGCCTTGGCCCGGGAATACAAATGCTAACGCCATATTTTTCTCCTGCACTTACTTGTGTAAGTATCACAGCAAAATTCAAACAGTTATTTTAATGCCATATAGTCAAACGGCGCATTGCTGCGCCGTTGAACCGATTAAAACTGGACTAACACTGAGCCCCAGGCAAAACCACCGCCAATCCCTTCCATCAGAACCTTATGCCCCGGCTGGATACGGCCGTCACGCACCGCAACATCCAGCGCCAGAGGGATAGAAGCGGCTGAAGTATTACCATGCTCAGCCACAGTGACCACTACTTTATCCATACTCAGAGCAAGATGCTTTGCGGTAGATTCAATAATACGGATATTAGCCTGATGCGGCACCAGCCAGTCAATGTCTGACTGCTGTAAGCCCGCCGTAGTCAGCGTTTCCACTGCCACTTCGGCCAGTGCTTTAACCGCAAATTTAAATACCGCACTGCCTTCCATATACAGCCACGGGCTGCCGGTGAGCGAGCCAAATTTAACCTTGGCGTCGGCTTTTAAGATATGGCGATAACGGCCATCGGCATGTAAATGCGTGGCCAAAATACCAGTTTCTTCGGACGGCTTCAGCACTAC
>JBOFGM010000505.1:0-5623 GCA_051649105.1 Iodobacter sp.
GTATTACCGTAATGAAGCAGGTCGATGATGTGACCGGTCTTTCGACCCTGGTTGTTATCGATCCTAAGCGCAAAGCGGGTAAGGCAACTGGCGTACGTCCAATGGTTAAGTTGTTGGATGAACGTGGTGGCGAAGTGAAAATGGCCGGTACTGATACCACGGTTATGATTGGGTTCCAGGTGGGTTCGATCATTACAGTGAAAGACGGTCAGGTTGTGGGTGTGGGTGAAGTTCTGGCGCGTATTCCGCAAGAATCTGCCAAGACCCGCGATATTACCGGGGGTCTGCCGCGCGTGGCTGAGCTGTTTGAAGCGCGTGTTCCGAAAGATCCAGGTATGCTGGCTGAAATTACCGGTACAGTTTCCTTCGGTAAAGAAACCAAGGGTAAACAACGTCTGGTACTGACGGATCTGGTAGGTGCTCCGCACGAATACCTGATCCTGAAAGAAAAACACGTACTGGTTCACGATGGTCAGGTTGTTAACCGTGGTGAAAGCATTGTCGATGGCGCGATTGATCCGCATGACATCTTGCGTCTGCAAGGTATCGAAGCGTTGTCACGTTATGTCGTACAAGAAGTGCAGGAAGTGTATCGTCTGCAGGGTGTGAAGATTAACGATAAGCATATTGAAGTAATTCTTCGACAAATGTTACGTCGTGTTGTGATCTCTGATTCTGCTGATTCTGCATTCATCCAGGGCGAGCAAGTTGAGCGTGCGGAAGTACTTACCGTGAACGATCGCTTGATTGCTGAGGGTAAGCTTCCAGCAAGTTACGATAATGTTCTGTTAGGTATTACCAAGGCTTCGCTGTCGACAGATTCGTTTATTTCAGCCGCTTCCTTCCAGGAAACCACGCGGGTACTGACTGAAGCAGCCATCATGGGTAAAATTGATGACTTGCGCGGTTTGAAAGAAAACGTGATTGTTGGCCGCTTGATTCCAGCGGGTACGGGTTTAGCTTACCACCGTAGTCGCAAGCGTCAGGCACCAGTTATTGACCAGCTGGCCGATATTTTTGCACCTTCTGCAGAGGCTGAAACCGCTGCAAGTGGTGAAGTTGGGGTTTAACGGTCATCAGCTTGTCTTGACGACAAGCACTTGATTTCAATAGAATCCTGAACTTTTACGCAACGCTCAGCTTAGCTGGGCGTTGCGCACTTCCTTTTTGGCTGTAATTTGACTGTTTATTTTCAGCAGGAAAACAAGAAATGAGCCGGTGGTGGTCAGCGAAAGCAGGACTGATAGCTGACTTGATGCTTTGATTTTTGTTGCGGATAAAAAGTGGCTTTACAGGCAGGGATGAAGTAATTGTGTGTAGTAGTGCGCTGTAATGCAAAGAGACAAACATGTGGTGGTCTGCAACGGCATGACTGATAATGTGTTTAATGCTTTGCCAAATTAAAGAAGTGTGCCCTCCGGGGATTTTTAACCTAAGGAAGTAATCAATGCCAACGATTAACCAGCTCGTCCGCAAGGGTCGTGAGCAGGAAAAAGCAAAGAGCAAAGTTCCAGCTCTTGAGTCCTGCCCACAAAAACGTGGCGTATGCACTCGTGTATACACAACCACTCCTAAGAAGCCTAACTCTGCGCTTCGTAAGGTATGTAAAGTTCGTTTAACCAACGGTTTCGAAGTTATTTCGTACATCGGTGGTGAAGGCCATAATCTGCAGGAACACAGCGTTGTGCTGATCCGCGGCGGTCGTGTAAAAGATTTGCCAGGTGTGCGTTACCACACCGTGCGCGGTTCCCTGGATACCGCCGGCGTTAAGGATCGCAAACAATCGCGTTCCAAGTACGGTACTAAGCGTCCTAAGGCTTAAGGCCAGACGGACGGTCGGCGGCATTCCATATTGGGCCGTCGAGTAAGTGGTCGTCTTGATGGGCGGCCGAGGGGGAAACCCCGACTGAATGAATTATTAAGGATAGAGAATTATGCCTAGACGCAGAGAAGTACCGAAACGTGACGTTTTACCGGATCCAAAATTCGGTAGCCAAGAACTGACCAAATTCATGAACGTTGTGATGATGGATGGTAAAAAAGCTGTTGCTGAACGTATCGTTTACGGTGCATTAGTACAAATTGAGAAAAAAACCGGCAAATCACCGCTGGAAGTATTCTCCGCAGCAATCGGTAACGCCAAGCCAATGGTTGAAGTTAAAAGCCGTCGCGTTGGTGGTGCAAACTATCAAGTACCAGTCGAAGTCCGTCCTAGCCGTCGTTTGGCATTGGCGATGCGTTGGGTTCGTGATGCGGCTCGTAAACGTGGTGAAAAATCGATGGATCTGCGTCTGGCAGGCGAACTCCTCGATGCGGCTGAAGGCCGTGGTGGCGCGATGAAGAAACGCGACGAAGTTCACCGTATGGCAGAAGCGAATAAAGCATTCGCTCACTACCGCTTCTAATCGCGTAACTCGGACAAGGAATATCCCGTGGCACGTAAGACTTCTATTGAGCGTTACCGTAATATTGGTATCTCTGCTCACATCGACGCCGGTAAAACGACGACGACTGAACGCGTTTTGTTCTACACCGGTGTAAACCACAAGATCGGTGAAGTGCATGACGGCGCCGCAACAATGGACTGGATGGAACAAGAGCAGGAGCGTGGTATTACCATTACTTCTGCTGCGACCACCACGTTCTGGAAAGGCATGGCGCAACAGTACCCTGAACACCGCATTAACATCATCGACACCCCAGGCCACGTTGACTTCACTATTGAAGTTGAGCGCTCTATGCGCGTTCTGGACGGTGCTTGCATGGTTTACTGCGCTGTGGGTGGTGTTCAGCCTCAGTCTGAAACCGTATGGCGTCAGGCTAATAAATACAAAGTTCCACGTCTTGCTTTCGTAAACAAGATGGACCGTCAAGGTGCTAATTTCTTCCGCGTTGTGGAACAAATGAAGTTGCGCCTGAAGGCTAATCCAGTACCAGTAGTTATTCCTATTGGCGCTGAAGAAGGCTTTACTGGTGTTGTCGACCTGATCAAGATGAAAGCAATCTTGTGGGACGAAGCATCGCAAGGTATGAAATTTGAGTATGGTGAGATCCCTGCCGAATTAGTTGAACTCGCGCAAACATGGCGTGAGAACATGGTTGAAGCTGCTGCTGAATCATCTGAAGAGATGATGAACAAATACCTTGAAGAAGGTGAATTGAGCGAAGCTGAAATCGTGGCTGGTATCCGTCTGCGTACCCTCGCTTGCGAAATTCAGCCAATGCTGTGCGGTAGTGCTTTCAAGAACAAGGGTGTGCAACGCATGCTCGACGCCGTAATCGATTTCATGCCTTCACCTGTTGAAGTTGCTGCGATTACTGGTGTGGACGAGAAAGAACAGCCTATTACCCGTGAAGCTTCTGATACTGCTCCGTTCTCAGCGCTGGCATTTAAGCTGATGAGCGATCCTTATGTGGGTCAGCTGACCTTCTTCCGTGTTTACTCTGGCGTTGTGAAGTCTGGCGACACCGTGCTGAACTCGGTTAAGGATAAGAAAGAGCGTATCGGCCGTATCGTGCAAATGCACGCTAACGATCGTCAAGAAATTGATGAAGTTTACGCTGGCGATATCGCTGCTGCGATTGGTCTGAAAGAAGTTACAACAGGTGAGACTCTGTGTGCGCCTAATGACTTCATTATTCTGGAACGCATGGTGTTCCCGGAACCAGTTATTCACGTTGCTGTTGAGCCTAAGACCAAACCTGACCAAGAGAAGATGGGTATTGCCCTGAACCGCCTGGCTAAGGAAGATCCTTCGTTCCGCGTGCGTACTGATGAAGAAACCGGTCAGACAATTATGTCCGGCATGGGTGAGTTGCACTTAGAAATTCTGGTTGACCGTATGCGCCGCGAATTTGGCGTTGAGGCTAACGTGGGTGCTCCGCAAGTTGCATACCGCGAAACCATTACCCGTATCGCTACCGATATCGAAGGTAAGCATGCTAAACAGTCTGGCGGTAAAGGTCAGTACGGTCATTGCGTGATTACTGTTGAGCCGGCTGGTGAAGGTAACGGTTACTCCTTCGTTGACGAAATCAAGGGCGGTACAATTCCTCGCGAATTTATCCCTTCGGTGGATAAGGGTATCCAAAACACACTGAAAGCTGGTGTGTTGGCAGGTTTCCCGGTTGTTGACGTTAAGGTTCGCCTGACGTTCGGTTCGTACCATGATGTTGACTCTTCGCAAATCGCGTTTGAGTTGGCTGGTTCGATTGCGTTTAAAGAAGCGATGCGCCGTGCTGGTGCCGTTATCCTTGAACCAATGATGGCTGTAGAAGTTGAGACGCCAGAAGAATACATGGGCGACATCATGGGCGATATCTCGTCCCGCCGTGGTATCTTGCAAGGTATGGATGACAATCCTGCCGGTGGCAAAATGGTTAAGGCTGAGTTGCCTCTTTCCGAGATGTTTGGTTACTCGACACGTCTGCGTTCTATGTCGCAAGGCCGTGCAACCTACTCTATGGAATTCAAGCACTACTCTGAAGCGCCGAAGCATGTGGCTGACGCGATTATTGCGAACAAGAAGTAATCGAATTATTTAAAGGATATTAGCAATGGCAAAAGAAAAATTTACGCGCACAAAGCCACACGTTAACGTTGGTACAATTGGTCACGTTGACCATGGTAAGACCACACTGACAGCGGCTATCTCGACAATCTTGTCGAAGAAATTCGGTGGCGAAGCGAAAGACTACTCACAAATCGACAGCGCGCCTGAAGAAAAAGCACGTGGTATTACGATTAACACTTCCCACGTTGAGTATGAGACAGAAACACGTCACTACGCTCACGTTGACTGCCCGGGTCACGCGGATTACATCAAGAACATGATTACTGGTGCTGCGCAGATGGATGGCGCGATCCTGGTATGTTCGGCTGCTGATGGTCCTATGCCACAAACTCGTGAACACATCTTGTTGGCTCGTCAGGTTGGCGTTCCATACATCATCGTTTACCTGAACAAAGCTGACCTGGTTGATGATGCTGAGTTGCTTGAGCTGGTTGACATGGAAGTTCGTGAATTGCTCAGCAAATACGATTTCCCAGGCGATGACACTCCGATCATTGTTGGTTCCGCACGTTTAGCACTGGAAGGTGATCAGTCTGAACATGGCGAGCCATCGATTTTCCGTCTGGCTGAAGCTCTTGATACATACATTCCGTTGCCAGAACGTGCTGTTGACGGCGCGTTCCTGATGCCAGTTGAAGATGTATTCTCGATCTCAGGTCGCGGTACTGTGGTAACTGGCCGCGTAGAACGCGGTGTAATTAAAGTTGGTGAAGAAATCGAAATCGTTGGTATCACTACCACGGTTAAGACTACATGTACCGGCGTTGAAATGTTCCGCAAACTGCTTGACCAAGGTCAGGCTGGCGATAACATTGGTGCGTTGTTACGTGGTACGAAGCGTGAAGATGTGCAGCGTGGTCAAGTTCTGGCTAAACCAGGTTCGATCACTCCACACACTAAGTTCGAAGGCTCTGTATACGTACTGTCGAAAGATGAAGGTGGTCGTCACACTCCATTCTTTAACGGCTACCGTCCACAGTTCTTCTTCCGTACTACTGACGTAACTGGTTCAGTTGATTTGCCAGAAGGTACCGAAATGGTAATGCCTG
>JBOFGM010000506.1:0-7099 GCA_051649105.1 Iodobacter sp.
GCGGCCGGTGAGCTTAGGCAGCACGGCCGCCGCATATTCACTGACCAGAGGCAGAATTTCATCGGAATAACGAATCCCAAGGCCGCCACCCAGATCAATATGATGCAGGTGAATGCCATCGGCGCTGAGCTGATCGAGCAGTAGCAGCAGACGGTCCAGTGCATCCGCAAAGGGCTGCACTTCGGTTAATTGCGAGCCGATATGGCAGTCCATCCCTACAATATCCAGATTTGGCAGCGCTTTGGCGGCCAGATAAATACGGCGGGCATCGCTGATGGCCACACCAAATTTACTGCCTTTTAAGCCGGTCGAGATATAAGGATGGGTTTTTGCATCCACATCGGGGTTAACCCGGAAAGACACCGGAGCCCGTTTGCCGGCCAGCCCTGCCACTTCATTCAAGCGGGCCATTTCGGCAGTGGATTCAATATTAAAGCAAAGAATATTGGCTTCCAGTGCCATGACCATTTCTGCGGTGGATTTACCTACACCAGAGAAAACAATTTTTTTCGGATCACAGCCTACAGCCAGTGCCCGTTGCAACTCTCCGCCTGACACAATGTCAAAGCCCGCACCCAATTCTTTAAACAGCTGCAAGACAGCTAAGTTAGAGTTGGCTTTCATGGCATAACAAATCAGCGTGTCGCTGTCACCAAATGCATCACGGTAAGCTAAATAATTTCGCTTAAGTTCACTGCTGGAATAAACATAGGCCGGAGTGCCAAATTCATCAGCAATCTGGGTGAGGTCGGCGCCGTCAAAGCTCAGGCAGCCGTCTTGCCGGGTTACAGTCGTCATGGCGTCTTTGTGCTCTCGCTGGATGGCGCGCTGGCTGCAGACGTGGTGGTGGAATTCGGCAGGTAAAGACCGCCTTTAAAACCGCAAGCCGAAAAGGCCAGGGTGGTCAACAGTATAAGCAGCGCACGCATCATCTTGGTTTAGTGGCATGGTTTAGTGGCAGAATCACGATTCTAACATGCAGGGAATGTTTCTTATGACCGAGTCCGAATTTCTTGACCTGAGCGATCAGGTATTTGCACAGATTGAAGCCGCGCTGGATGCTTCAGAGCTGGATGTGGATTCTTTACTTTCTGGTAATGTACTGGAAATTGAATTTAATGATCGTAGCAAAATTATTGTCAATCGCCATGCAGCCAATCAGGAACTCTGGATTGCTGCCCGCTCTGGTGGTTATCACTACCGCTTGGTGGACGGCATCTGGCAAAGTACCCGTGAGGCCGGTGAGTTTTTTGCCGATCTGAGCACCGCCATCAGCGCCCATGCCAAAGAAGATTTTCATTTCTAAATGATGGAACTTCTGGCTCCGGCAGGCTGGCTGGCCGGCTTATTCAGCTCTGCTTTTTTATCGGCCACGCTGCTGCCGGGTAATTCAGAGGCGGCTTTGCTGGCTTATCTGCACTTTAATCCTCAGGGTGTGGTGGCGGCTTTACTGGTGGTGACCGCGGGGAACACGCTGGGTGGAATGCTGACGGTCTGGATGGGCCGGCGTCTGCCTGCAGCCCCCAGGGGGAAAATGGTGCTGTGGGCCGAACGGATAGGCCCGGTCAGCCTGCTTTTAACCTGGCTGCCGCTGGTTGGCGATGTGTTATGTGGTGTCGCCGGCTGGCTGCGCTGGCCATGGCGGGGTGTTTTACTATGGATGTTGCTGGGAAAAGCCGCCCGCTATCTGGCGTTAGCCATGGCGGCAGGTTGGTTAATGGGAGGATGATTTGTTTCGACGTTTGCTTGGTTTAATTCTGGCCACCAGTCTGGTGGCCGCCCCGGTGCTGGCCGAATATCAGCTGCCTAATTTGGGCGAGTCTTCACAAGAAGGCTTAAGCCCGATGCAGGAGCGCCAGATTGGCGAATCGGCTATGCGCGAATTGCGGCGCAGTGGTGCCATGAGTGAAGACCCGGAACTGGTGGCTTATTTAAGACAACTGGGTGGACGTTTGCTGGACGCCAGTGGCGAAACAGATACACAGTTTGTTTTTTTTCCTATGCTCGATCGCAGTGTGAATGCCTTTGCGATTCCGGGCGGGCTGGTGGGGGTGCATACCGGTCTGATTGTGCTGGCACAGCATGAATCTGAGCTGGCATCGGTGTTATCCCATGAAATTGCCCACGTGACTCAGCACCATTTTGCCCGCTTATTGGAAGGGCAAAAAATGGCGCCCTGGGTGACCCTGGCGGCTATTGGTCTGGCTATTGCGGCGGCCAGCGCCGGGAAAGGGGATGTGGCCATGGCCGGCATTATGGGCAGTCAGGCCTATATGATTCAGCGTCAGCTGGATTACACCTATATGTTTGAGCAGGAAGCCGACCGGATTGGCATGCAGACTTTACAAAAAGCCGGGCTGGATCAATCCGCCATGCCGCTGTTTTTTGACCGGATGCAAAAAAGCATGCGCACGGGGGAGGGGAATGCGCCGGAATTTTTGCGCACTCACCCGGTAACCTATAAGCGGATTGCGGATGCCCAGGCCCGTTTGCAGGACAAGCCTTATAAGCAGGTCAAAGATTCTTTGGACTTCTTATTTGTGCGGGAAAAAGCCCGCTTTTTGCAGATGGATGAGCAGGAAGCGCTGAATTACTATCACAAAACGCTGGAGCAGAAAAAATACGCCGATTTACCTGCGCATCTGTATGGCCTGGCACTGTCTCAGCTGGCGGCCAATCAGACAGAAGAGGCATGGGTCACATTACAAAAATCGAAACAGGCATTGGGAAAATCACATGCCTCGCTGGACTATCTGGCGGGCAGTATCCGGCTGGCACAAAAGCGACCGGCAGATGCGCTGCATATTTTTCAGGATGCCAGTAAGCGTTTTCCATCCAGCCGGGCCCTGGTGTACGGTGAAATCGATGCGCTGATCGCTAATAATCAGCTGCCGGACGCCCTTGCCAGCGCCCAGTATGCCATTGAGCTTTATCCTTCAGATGCTTACCTCTATCAGCGGATCGCTAAAATTCAGGGCGCGCGGGGTGACGATGCCCGCCAGCATCAGGCGCAGGCAGATTATTACAGCCGGCTGGGTGAATACACTGCTGCGATAGAGCAATTACAGCAGGCGCAAACCTCGGCCAGAAATGACTTTTATCTGCAATCGGCCATCGAGGCCCGTTTAAAAGAGCTGAAGCGTTTGCAGGGTACCGTTAAGTAAAGGCTATTTAAGCTGCCCGACCTTAAACCGCAGTATGTCTAAATAGACTTCCGGGTCGGGTGGCGTTTGGTTTCTTTGTGCCTGCCACATCATTTCCCCCAGCCCGTCCATCATGGCGTGCAATGCCGTATGCTCGGCAGAGAGGCGCTCGCATAATTGCTGATAGAGTGCTTTTACTCCGGCGGGCTGATCAATAGAAATTTGCTCTTCAATGGCCAGATGCATACTGATATGTAAAAAAGGATTGGTTTCACCATATTCCGGCGGCCAGTCTTTATCTAAGTATTCTTCTGCCAAAATGGGCTGATATTCCGGATGGTGCAGCAAAATTCCCGCGACCATCTTCTCAATGCCGGCCAGTGGCACATTGGCCTGATGTTTTTGCCAGGCCTGAATGAAAAAACGACGGGCCTCATCGCGGGTGGGGTTAAATAACATAGGTTCTCTGCTAAGGATGAAAAATGAGCACTCTCAGTGATTTTAACGTGCAAGGGATCAACGGGGAAACGGTTGATTTGGCCCGCTATGCCGGTTCGGTGGTTTTGGTGGTGAATGTGGCCAGCCATTGTGGCTTTACGCCGCAGTATGAAGGACTGCAGGCTTTATATGAAAAGTATAAAGACCGGGGTTTTGTGGTGCTGGGCTTTCCATGCAATCAGTTTGGCGCGCAAGAGCCGGGCACTGAGGCCGAGATTGTCAGCTTTTGCTCGCTCAATTATCAGGTCGGCTTTCCTCTGTTTGCCAAGGTGGATGTAAACGGCGACACGGCTGCCCCTTTCTATCACTGGCTGAAGAGTGAGAAGGCCGGCTTATTGGGTTCAGAGGCTGTGAAATGGAATTTCACTAAATTTTTACTGGATAAGCAAGGCAAGGTGGTCGATCGCTTTGCTCCCATGACAAAACCCGCCGAGATTGCCGCAGAGATTGAAAAGCTGCTGTAAGTATTGATTGTTTTCGTAATCAGGCTGCCTTATTCCATTGATGGGTAAGGGGTTTTACGGTAGAATGTGGCTCAATTTTGTGCAAGCGGGATAGGCTCGGCCTGTCCCGTTTTGCCATCCGCAGAAAGTATCCGAACTTTATCTTGTGGGCGCAATGCCCAGGAGCCGCCTGTGTCAAAACCAGCCCTTCTTGCGCTTGCCGACGGCACCCTCTTTCATGGTATTTCCATTGGTGTTGATGGATCTACTCTTGGCGAGGTCGTGTTTAATACGGCGATGACCGGTTATCAGGAAATTCTGACCGATCCATCGTATACCAAGCAAATGGTCACACTGACCTATCCACATATCGGTAACTATGGCGTCAGCCCGGAGGATGCAGAGTCCCATTCCGTGTTTGCTGCCGGCCTGATTATTCGTGATTTACCGCTGCTGCATTCTAATTTCCGGTCAGATATGAGCCTTGGCGAATATCTGGTTAAAAATAATGTGGTTGCGATTGCAGATATTGATACCCGTAAGCTCACCCGTATTTTGCGCAGCAAAGGCGCTCAGCCGGGCTGTATTGTCACCGGTGACCATATTGACGCTGCGGCTGCAGTAGAAAAAGCCCGCTCATTTGGTTCGATGGCAGGTCAGGATCTGGCCAAAGTTGTGAGCTGTAAAGAGTCGTTTGCCTGGACAACCCGTGAATGGAAACTGGGTGCCGGTTATACCGAGCAAACCAATCCGCTTTACCACGTGGTGGCGTATGACTTTGGAGTGAAATACAACATCTTGCGTATGCTGGCTGAACGCGGTTGCAAGCTGACTGTGGTGCCTGCCCAGACGCCGGCTGCGGATGTTCTGGCACTGAAACCGGATGGCGTGTTTTTATCCAATGGCCCGGGCGATCCGGAACCTTGCGATTACGCGATTACGGCTATTCAGGACATTCTGGCGGCCAATCTGCCGGTATTTGGTATTTGTCTGGGCCACCAGTTATTGGGTCTGGCCAGCGGTGCTAAAACCAGCAAGATGAAATTTGGTCACCATGGTGCTAATCATCCGGTACAAGATTTGCTGACTAAGCATGTGATGATCACCAGTCAGAATCATGGCTTTCAGGTGGATGAAACCAGCCTGCCTGCTAATGTGACCGTGACTCACCGTTCGCTGTTTGATGGCACCGTGCAAGGGATTGCGCTGACTGATAAACCGGCATTCTCCTTCCAGGGGCACCCGGAAGCCAGCCCGGGGCCAGCCGATGTCGCTTATTTATTCGATAAATTTATCGCAATGATGGCTGAGCGTAAGACAGTTTAACGGGTGGCGTAAAGCAGTTTAAGGGGCGTACTGTGTGCGGGCATTTATGCCCGGCACGGCCTAGCGTAAAGCGGTTAGAGGGTAGAGCAATGCCAAAACGTACAGATTTAAAAAGCATCCTGATTATTGGTGCCGGCCCGATTGTGATCGGCCAGGCCTGCGAGTTTGACTACTCTGGCGCGCAAGCATGTAAGGCGCTGCGTGAAGAGGGTTACCGCGTTATTTTGGTGAACAGCAATCCTGCCACCATCATGACCGACCCTAATATGGCGGATGTGACCTATATCGAGCCAATCACCTGGCAGATGGTCGAAAAAATTATTGAGAAAGAACGCCCGTGCGCTTTATTGCCGACCATGGGTGGCCAGACTGCTTTGAACTGTGCGCTGGATCTGTGGCGTCAGGGCGTGCTGGAAAAATACAATGTAGAAATGATCGGTGCCAAGCCTGATGCCATCGATAAAGCAGAAGACCGCGGCAAGTTTAAAGATGCGATGACCAAAATTGGTCTGTCCACGCCTAAATCCGGTATTGCTCATAATATGGAGCAGGCTTTGGCGGTACAAGCCAGTGTGGGTTATCCAACTCTGATTCGTCCTTCCTTTACCATGGGTGGTTCAGGCGGCGGTATTGCTTATAACCGCGAAGAATTCCTGGAAATTTGCGACCGTGGTTTTGAAGCTTCGCCCACCAATGAATTGCTGATTGAGCAATCGGTACTGGGTTGGAAAGAATACGAAATGGAAGTCGTGCGCGACCGCGCCGACAACTGCATTATTATTTGCTCGATCGAAAACTTTGACCCGATGGGCGTGCATACCGGTGACTCCATCACCGTGGCTCCTGCACAAACCCTGACCGATAAAGAATACCAAATCATGCGTAATGCCAGCCTGGCCGTATTGCGTGAGATTGGTGTGGATACCGGCGGCTCGAATGTGCAGTTTGCAACGAACCCGGAAACGGGCGAGATGATCGTCATTGAAATGAATCCGCGTGTCAGCCGCTCTTCAGCATTGGCATCAAAAGCAACCGGTTTCCCGATTGCCAAGGTGGCTGCCAAGCTGGCTGTCGGCTTTACGCTCGATGAGCTGCAAAATGAAATCACCGGTGGTAAAACACCGGCTTCATTTGAACCGTCGATTGATTACGTGGTTACCAAGATCCCTCGTTTTGCCTTTGAAAAATTCCCGCAAGCCAATAATAAGCTGACAACGCAAATGAAGTCGGTGGGCGAAGTGATGGCCATTGGCCGCACCGTGCAGGAATCCATGCAGAAAGCCTTGCGTGGCTTAGAAACCGGCATGTCTGGTTTTGATGAAATGACCACTGATCGCAGCGTGATCGAAGCTGAAATTGCCAATCCTGGCCCGGAACGGATCTGGTATGTGGCAGATGCTTTCCGTGTGGGTATGAGCATGGAAGAAGTCTTTAATCTGACTAAAATCGACCCGTGGTTCCTGCGTCAGATCGAAGATCTGGTGATCGAAGAAAATGCTCTTCGTGGCACCGCCGTGGAAGCGATTGATTACGCGACCATGCGCCGCTTAAAACGCAAGGGTTTCTCTGATCGTCGTCTGGCCTCGTTGCTGGATGTGGACCAGGCCGCATTGCGTAAAGCCCGCCATGCACTGAATATCCGTCCGGTTTATAAGCGGGTGGATACATGCGCGGCCGAGTTCTCGACCG
>JBOFGM010000507.1:0-4431 GCA_051649105.1 Iodobacter sp.
CAATGCCAGCGCTAATTCTGTTCGGCTGATAATTTTTCCCTGATGGGCAATCAGTTTAATCAGCAACTGTTGCTCGTTTTCACTCAATTGCAGTGCATGCTGTTGATAGCACAGTTGACGATTTTCCAGATTAAGCCGGAACTGTAAAAACCGCAGATCGGGTACAGTCACAGCGTGCGGCGGCAAGCGACGCAATAAACCCTGGATGCGAAGCAATAACTCCTGCGGAAATACCGGCTTGCAAATGTAGTCATCAGCACCAGCGCCCAGCCCTTGCACCCGGCTTTGTTCCGACGCGTTGGACGAGATCAAAATTTTACCGATGTGGGGTTTGCATAGCTGGCGGCACAGTTCAATACCACAACCATCCGGTAATTGCACATCGGCGATCAGCAGTCGTAAATCTGGTTGTGACAACATGGACATGGCGGCAGCCAGCGAATGTGCTAGGCTGACCTGGAAACCTTGTTGTTGCAGGAAGGCACTGAGCGCCAACCCAAGCCATTCGTCGTCTTCAACCAACAACACCCGGATTTGTTCAGTCATGCCGCACTCCTTCGATTTTTTGCCGTAGCAACTGCGCACTGCGGCTGGCAAGCTGACTTAATGGCTGTTGTGATGCGGACACTCGACTGAGCTGGGTTTCTAGTGCTGCCAGCCGCTCCGCCAGCAATTCCAATCCCAAAGTAGCTGCCATACCACGCAATTGATGCAGATTGGCCTGCAGTTCAGCGCCATGCAAACTGGGCCACTGGCTGATCTGCTGCTGTAATTCGGCAGCCAGCCCGGCTAATTTTTGTTGCACCAGTTGCGCCGGTAAATAACAGGCGAAACTTTGAAAGGTCAGGCTGTTGGCTATTAACGGCCAGGGCAACAATTGACGAATACTTTGTTGTAACTGTGCCAGCTCTACCGGCTTAGTCAGCACTTGTTTAATGCCTGCAGCCAAACAATCCTGCTGCAATTGCCGGCTGGTATCGGCGGTTAATGCCAGCACAGGTGGCAGTGTGCTTGGCAGGGGGCCGGCCAGCTGTTGTTGCAACTGACGGAACAAACTCAGGCCATCACTGTCTGGCAGATTCATATCTAGCAATATCAGCTCAAAGCTGTGTTGCTGACAGAGACCAAGCGCCTCTGCCGCAGTGGCGGCCACCAATACCAGATGGCCATCGTGTTGTAGCAGTGCTTTGATAATCTGCTGATTTAGCTCAACATCTTCGACCAATAGAATATGTAGGGGCGGTATGGTACTGCTAGCGACTGTCGCTATAGGATCCGAAGCGCTGATCGGTGTCAGCGGTAACTGAAAGTAAAAACAGCTACCAACACCGGGCTGGCTGGTAAATTTTAATTCCGTCCCCAATAACTGCAGTGCTTTTTGACATAAAGATAAACCCAGGCCAGTACCTTCCCGCAGTTCCTGCTGCGAAGCCCGGATAAAAGGCGTCAGAATATCGCGCTGGTCGTCAGGGCTGATGCCAATGCCACTGTCTTCAACGGCGAACCTGATGCTGTGTTGTGGGGCGCTCTGATCAGTCAGTTGCACCTGCAGCCGGACAAAGCCATGATCGGTATATTTAATGGCATTGCCCAGCAAATTAATCAGCACCTGCCGTACTTTGCCCTGATCAAAACGATAGATGTGCTGCGAATTCAGCTGTGCTGTCTGCAAACTTAACGCCAATTGCCGTGCTTGCGCCAGCGGCTGCATCGTATCGAGGATGCTCTGCAACCAGGGGAGTAATAAGGTGTCCTGAGGTTGGATTTGCACCTCGCCATGCTCCAGACTGGCGTGCTCCAGCACTTGTTGCGCCATGGTCGATAATGCCATGCCTGCGTCAATAATAATGCTGCAATCCTGCTGCAGCTGCGGATCCTGTTGTTGTAACCTCATCAGTTGTGCTTTGCCGACGATGGCATTGAGCGGCGTGCGTAATTCGTGGCTCAATGACGCCAGAAAGCGGCTTTTTAACGCGGCTTCGGCTTTGGTTTGTTGTTGTAACCTATCCAGCATCTGGATACGTCGTTCTGAGCAGAGTAGGAAATAACTCAGCGTCAACCCATAAACCACAAAATATGATAAAGCCGCCACCGCCACATTTAATAGATTAAAGCTAAAGATACCGCCTAAGTCACCGACCAACATGATATAAGCAATACGGTAGCTCATCAGCATGATTAATAACATCAGGACCGCCTGAAACAGTTTGACCCCTAATGAAAATCCGGCTTTTTGTTTGGCTCTCAGCACCCGGATACTCAGCAAGCTACAAAGGGAAAACATCAGACTGACCAGGATAATGCGGCCATCGGTATAAGGCGTGATATAGGTGAAATACAAAAAAGGCAGGCTAAAGCTGAGCGTGAGTACAGTTAACAAGCTTTTGTTGCGCTGGTAGCCGAAGAATAAGCGGGTGCCCCATAAAATGGCTAACACTGCGGCCAGCAAAATATGGTTGGCTAACACCACTCCCAGCCAAACCGGTGTCTTGCTTTGAGTACTGAGTAATAACAAACCCAGCGGCAGCAGGCTATTGCCAATCGCCCACTGTTTCGGGCCAGCAAAATCTTTATTCAGCAGATATAACGGCCAGATAAATAAAGCACAGGCCAAAGTCACCATGACCGAAGCTAACGAATGCGCGAGCGGATCCAACATTACCACACCTGGATTGCCTTCAATCGGCATCTCTGAGTACTACAACCTAGCTATTTTACCCTGTTTAGTGAGGAATAACAGGGTAACTTTTGTACCTTTTATAGGGTGTTGTGACGAACCTGCGCTGCCGTGACTTTTCTACTTTTCCGACAGCCACATCATCGACAGCTGTTACATGACGTTACACAGCACCAGGCCTTTTTGTTCAGAAATTGGAACCAACATGTTAGCATCCGGCGATTTTTTATTCTGGTGAATGACTCACCACTGATTATTACTTTGCTATGGAGCAGATATGATTCGCCTCTTGCAGTTAGCTATTTTGTGTATTGCCCTGACCGCATGGCCCGGCTGGGCGATGCAAATTTTTGTTGAAACGCCGGCTGGTAAAACTATTACGCTAGATGTGGAAGGGTCTGACACAACTGAAAATGTGAAAGCTAAAATTGAAGATAAAGAAGGTTATCCGCCTGACAGTTATGCTTTGTTTTTTAAGCAAACTAAAATGGCAAACGACGTTTACACTTTAGCTGATTACAACATTGGCAAAGACAGTAAATTAATCATGCTGTTGCCTGATAGTTACCTTTTTCAAGGTCCGGCCGCCGTAAACGGTTACTGTTCCAGCGGTTTCTATCCTTCGATCTCGGGCGGCGGGGTTTTAATTTTGGCGCTATCGGGACCAGGCGGTTATTGTGCAATCAATGAAGAAGGGTTGGTGAGTCATTCAAATGCGTTCAATACAACTGGATTTCTCATCAGAAATCTCAGGGCCACATTTACCCCGAAAAATATTATGTTAGTTAACAAAGCAAATAAGCCGCTCGTTGCTACTGTTACCTCTCTGGACAAAGATAATACTGAAATTTTTCATGAAAATTTTACGATTGAGCCCGGGACTAATGGACTAAGTTTGAGCGCTGCTCATGGTTATACTGGCGACTTATCAATTCAATTGAGTCAGGGCGCCGAGGTTTACCTAAAAGGTTTTAGCATTATTCCAAAACCAGTCAATACCGCGCCGAGTCTTTCAGGTCAGCCAGCAACAACGGTGTTTGCAGGCAGTTTGTATAGTTTTACTCCAACAGCATTCGATGCTCAGGGAGACAGGCTAACATTTTCAATTGCCAATAAACCCGTTTGGGCGACTTTTGATACAGTCACTGGCGTCCTCTCCGGCAGTCCAGATTTTGATCATGTTGGTGACTATCCCAATATCCGAATCAGTGTCAGTGATGGTTTGTTGAGTGCGTCATTAGCAGCATTTTCTATTCAAGTGAAGGCTCCTGTTTACCAGGTCAGTTTTATCGATGCCGATGGCAAGCCATTATCGACCCAGCAAATCACTCATGGCCAAGCGGCGACAGCGCCTGCGGCTCCGGTGCGAGAAGGTTTTACCTTCAGTGGTTGGGATGTGAGTTTTGTCAAGGTCACTGCGGCGATAACAGTGAAAGCGCAATATAGCCAGAATATCTATGCGGTCAGCTTTGTCGATGCCGATGGTCAGCCATTATCAACTCAGCAAATTACTCATGGCCGGGCGGCAACAGCGCCAGCTGTGCCGACGCGGGAAGGGTATACCTTCACCGGTTGGGATGCCAGTTTTGTTAATATCACTTCAGCTTTAACAGTTACAGCGCAATACAGCCAAAATGTGTATGTCGTCAGCTTTGTTGATGCCGACGGTCAGTCGTTATCGACCCAGCAAATTACTCATGGCCGGGCGGCAACAGCACCAACAGCACCGGTGCGGGAAGGTTTTACCTTCAGTG
>JBOFGM010000508.1:0-1159 GCA_051649105.1 Iodobacter sp.
CACCGTCGGCCCCATAATTCTTAAGCCATAAAAGCGCGCCCGCTCCATCAGCTTATCCAGCAAGAGCTGGCTTTTTTTATCGGTGCCCACAAAATCACAGGACATAATCACGGCGGCTTTAATGCCCTTTTTGCCACACTCTTCAATTAAATCGGGCAGTGTTTTAGAGGGCGTGGCGATAATCACCAAATCCACTAATTCGGGTAATTTACTGACCGATTTAATTGCAGCGATTCCCTGCACCTTTTCATGGCGCAGATTAACCGGAAAGAGTTTTCCGCTGTAGCCTCCTTCCAACAGATTAGCGAATACTGTTGTACCAACAGCACCCGGTGTTTCAGAAGCGCCAATCACAGCAATTGAACGCGGATCGAACAGGCCGGCAAGATAGTGAGGCTTCATAATGGGCTAATCAAAAAGGATTGACCTCTAGTGTATACCGCCAATCTGTACAGCGCTGTGACGTATTATCTTTAGCCGCCAGATATCCGCGCCAGCCTGTAAGCCGCCGGTGATTCAGAACTTTGACCGGCCTCGTCCTGACTCCATTTATTGGTCGGCGACCAGTAAAGGGGCTGAAATAGTGTTTTAAACAGCGATAAAGCTAATCTGAGCGCTGGTGCGGGATTGTTTATCTATACGCAAAATAGCTGCACGCTTTATAATTCTGCCGTTCTCAATTGAAACTATGGAATGGCCACCAATGGACATCAGCAAAATTGCCGCAGGCAAAGACTTACCGAACGATTTCAATGTCATTATCGAAATCCCGGCTAATGCCCCGCCAATCAAATATGAATTCGATAAAGCCTCCGGCGCCATCATTGTTGACCGTTTTGTAGGTACTTCAATGTCCTACCCTATGAACTACGGTTTTGTACCGCACACCCTGTCGCTGGATGGCGATCCTGTGGATGTTCTGGTACACACTCCGTTCCCATTGCTGCCAGGTATGGTTATTAAATGCCGCGCAATTGGTGTACTGGGTATGGAAGACGAAGCAGGGATGGATGCTAAAGTAATCGCTGTTCCGGTTGAAAAAGTCTGTGCCATGTATGCACATATTCAAAAACTGGAAGACCTGCCAGAACTGATGCTGGCACAGGTAAAACACTACTTTGAGCACTATAAAGATCTGGAAAAAGGCAAGTGGGTAAAA
>JBOFGM010000509.1:0-3352 GCA_051649105.1 Iodobacter sp.
AATGTTTGCTGCTCAAGCTGAACGCCGTGTTCACCTTGGCTTAGCTTTAGCTGAACTGGTTAAGGGTAACAACCTAGAAGCGAAAGAAGAGCAAGTGAAGTCGGTGGTTGAAGATCTGGCACAAAACTACGAAGATCCAAGCGAAGTGATCGCATGGTACTTCGAAAGCCGTGATCGTTTAGCTGGCCCGGAATCAATGGCATTGGAAGACAATGTGGTTGAATTTGTACTGGCTAAAGCGCAAGTAACCGAAAAAGGCATGTCATTTGAAGAGTTGATGGGCCAGCAAGGCTAATCACTCTGGGTTGATGTAGTGCTACGATAAGGTGTCATTTGAACAAAATGGCACCTTATTGCCTGATTAGCCGTAAATTATTCAGAGAGAAAAAGATGTCCAGACAAGAATTTGATCCGCAAAATCTTGGGTATATCCCGATGGTGGTCGAACAAAGCGGCCGTGGCGAGCGTTCTTACGATATCTATTCGCGCCTGTTAAAAGAGCGTGTTATTTTCCTGGTAGGCCCTGTAAATGATCAGAGCGCAAATCTGATTGTGGCGCAGATGCTGTTTTTAGAATCAGAAAATCCGGACAAAGATATCCATTTGTATATCAACTCCCCGGGCGGTTCAGTAACGGCAGGTCTGGCTATTTATGACACGATGAATTTTATTAAGCCTGATGTATCGACCATGTGCGTGGGGATGGCGGCCAGTATGGGTGCATTCTTGCTGTCGAGCGGTGCCAAGGGTAAACGCTTTGCCTTGCCTAATTCCCGGATTATGATTCACCAGCCCCTGATTGGCGGTTTATCCGGCCAGGCTTCTGATGTTGAAATTCATGCCCGTGAACTGATCAAAACCAAGCGCTCGTTAAATGAAATGCTGGCTAAACATACCGGTCAAAGCATTGAAACCATTGAGCGTGATACTGATCGTGATAATTTCCTGAGTGCTGCAGAATCTAAAGACTACGGTCTGATTGATGATGTATTGCAGTCTCGTAGCGCGGCAGCGGCCAAATAAGGCGGCGCCGGATAGTGACAACGCCGCCAGCGCGCCTGGCGGTTTTTTATTCTAGGGCCCGTGTGTTTCGGGTGTAGGTCAGGCGATGTCAGAAAAACTCCTTTATTGTTCTTTTTGCGGTAAAAGCCAGCACGAAGTGGTTAAGCTGATTGCTGGACCGCAAGTGTTTATTTGCAACGAATGCATTGAGCTTTGTCGCGATGTATTAAAAGACGAAGCAGCGGCTGTGGTCGGTGAGGCACTTGCTGCAGAAGGCAAACGTGTACCTACGCCAATGGAAATTCGTGAAACACTGGATTCCTATGTGATCGGGCAAGAGCGTGCCAAAAAGATTCTGGCTGTTGCGGTTTACAATCATTACAAGCGGCTGACAAGCAATAAGTCGGCAGATAATGATGTGGAACTGGCAAAGTCCAATATCCTTTTAATCGGGCCGACCGGTTCGGGTAAAACCCTCTTGGCGCAAACCATGGCCAAGCTGCTGGATGTGCCTTTTGTGATCGCCGATGCCACCACACTGACTGAAGCTGGTTATGTGGGTGAAGACGTAGAACATATTATTGCCAAGCTTCTGGCGCAGTGTGATTACGATGTGGAAAAAGCCCAGCGCGGCATTATCTATATCGATGAAATTGATAAAATTGCCCGTAAATCCGAAAACCCTTCGATTACCCGCGATGTATCGGGTGAGGGCGTTCAGCAGGCACTTCTGAAGCTGATTGAAGGCACCGTGGCCTCTGTGCCGCCTCAGGGGGGCCGTAAGCACCCTAATCAGGATATGCCGCAGGTCGATACCACAAATATCTTGTTTATTTGCGGTGGTGCCTTTGAAGGGCTGGATAAAATTATCCGCAATCGCTCGGTTAAAAGTGGCATTGGTTTTGGCGCCGAAGTGATGAGCAAAGATGAAAGCTCAAGTGTTGGAAAAATGTTGCACTCGGTTGAGCCCGATGATTTGATTCGCTTTGGTTTGATTCCGGAATTTGTGGGTCGCCTGCCGGTGACTGCAACGCTGGAAGAGCTGGATGAAGCGGCTTTGGTTTCTATTTTAACTGAGCCAAAAAATGCGCTGATCAAGCAGTATCAGAAGCTGTTCTCACTGGAAGGCGTTGAGCTGGAAGTGGGTAAAGAAGCACTGGCGTCGATTGCTCATAAGGCAATGGAACGCAAGATCGGAGCCCGTGGCTTACGCTCGATTGTTGAAGCTTCGCTGCTGGATATCATGTACGAGCTGCCATCCCTGAAGGGCGTTGCCCGTGTGGTGGTGGATGAGTCTGTGATTAAAAATGCGACGGCTCCGGCCATTGTGTATGCAGATCCTGTGGTGGCTGCTTAAGTGTGGTTTGCCTGCATGCGGTGCATGCAGGCGCTGACCAGAGTATTGCCTGAAAAACAGCTGTTTTATGGGTCTGGCATATAACAACAGGGCCCGGTCAGTAAAATAAGCTGCAATATGAAACTGTCAGGTAATCTCTTTAAATATTCAGATCAGTTTTTGTTCTTGGGCATTGTATTTCCTTGCCCTCGCCCCCATGATTCGGGGGGTAAATCCATTCTCGAGGACCCTTGTTGATGTCCCAAACTGTTGCGTTTGCTGACGATGTCCATTTGCCGCTGCTGCCGCTACGAGATGTGGTGGTATTTCCGCATATGGTTATCCCGCTATTTGTGGGTCGCCCAAAATCAATTCGCGCGCTGGAAGCGGCGATGGAAGATGGCCGCCATATCTTGCTGGTCGCGCAAAAAAACGCCCAGAAAGATGAACCTGGTTTGGCCGACATTTACCCGGTAGGTACGATTGCCAGCATCCTGCAGATGCTGAAGCTCCCTGATGGCACTGTGAAGGTGCTGGTCGAGGGCGGGCAGCGTGCTGAAGTCACTGATATCGATGAAGAAGCGGGTTTCTACAGCGCGATTGCTCATCCGGTTGATGTCAGTGGCGAGCAGGGGCATGAAGTTGAAGCCATGCGCCGCGCTTTACTGACTCAGTTTGATCAGTTTGTTAAGCTGAATAAAAAAATACCGCCAGAAATTCTGACTTCATTGGCCGGCATTGAAGATGCGCATCGCCTTGCCGATACCATCGCAGCTCATTTGCCTTTGAAGCTGGAACAAAAGCAAGCCATTCTGGAAATGTTTGATCTGCGCCGCCGCATGGAGCAATTGCTGAAGCAATTGGAATCCGAGCTGGATATTTTGCAGGTTGAAAAGCGGATTCGTGGCCGTGTAAAACGCCAGATGGAAAAAAGCCAGCGTGAGTACTATCTGAATGAGCAGGTTAAAGCCATTCAGAAAGAGCTGGGCGAATTAGACGAAAATGCAGATATCG
>JBOFGM010000510.1:0-6401 GCA_051649105.1 Iodobacter sp.
TTGCGCGATAATAAATTATGAAAGAAATCACCACCCGATAATTGCGTCAGATTTTCATCAAAACGGGTATAGGCGTCTTTCAGTGTCGGAAACGCCTCGGGTTTACCCTGAACGGCCTGAGTGGACGCACGGGCAATCCGCTGCGAAAGCATCTGCATTTCTGTTGCAATAGCACGGCGTTCCGCATTAAAAGAGGAAGCCTGAAAAGCCAGAAACGCAGTGATAATAAACAGACCGGCTGAAGCCAGCATCACAACCAGCAATAAAGCCATTTGTTGCCGCAATGGCAAACCGCCAATCAGGGGCAATACCTTATTGGCATTGATTTCATCTGCATCAGGCAGACTTAAGCGTCCCATAATCGATATGGTTTTAGTCGGCTCATAATTCGCCGAAACAGGATTCGCTTTTTTACGTCCGGAAAAAAGGCGTTTAACGCCATCCAGATTCAGTGCCATCTTGTATTACTCCCGATCCTGTATCTATTTTATTTATAAATACTGCAATTATATTTGGCCCGTTTGTAAAAATGCGGGCTGTGCCACCAGGGCCTGAATATCCAGTATTCGCCACGATACCCCTGCGGCATCGCGATAAGCATCACCAACCCAGGCCGCAGAATGCCCTAAAACCGGATCAGGAGTTAAATCAACCAGATGCTTTAAACCCAGCATCCGGTCCGCCAAAATAGCACAATGCAAAATATGCCGGGGATGCAGTAACAATAATCGTGCTGCAGGTGTTGCCAATAAACTGCCCAGCCCGATAAATGCAGCCAGATCAGTCACACTGACTAAATTTCCGCGCAAATTGGCCACACCTTTAAACCAGGAGTGCACCAGAGGCACCGGTGAAATGGCAGGTAAAGGCATGACTTCGGCCACATCAGATAAATCAACCAGCCAGTTTTCCCCGCCAATTTTCACACCTAAACGTGCATCGACCTGAGCAGTGGCAGCCACGCTTTTTAAGCGGGCCATTACCCCTTCCTGATATTCACGCAGACTGATCCGTTTAGCCATGTTATTTTCGCTTGATAAGCAGCTGATTAATGTACAGAGCGGATAAAATGGCATAAACCGTTTTTTAAACAGATTTAAGCCACCTTTCAGAAAACTGCCGCAGTTTAAAATCAGCTTATTTTAAAGTGCTGCAATTTTAGTCAGCAGTTCCTGCGGATCAACCGGCTTTACAATATATTCCACTGCACCCTGCCGGCGACCCCAAACCATATCTGTTTCCTGATTTTTGGATGTGCACATAATAATAGGGATATGTTTAGTCGCTTCATCACGACTGATGGTGCGGGTAGCCTGAAATCCATTCATGCCCGGCATGACCACATCCATTAAAATTAAATCCGGCATAATTTCTTTTACTTTAGCCACCGCTTCTTCACCGGATTCTGCCGTCATGACTTGAAAGCCATTTTTGGTCAGTAATTCGCCCAGAAAATGGCGTTCAGTCGGAGAATCATCGACGATTAAAACTTTTTTAATACTCATTGGCGATCCTGTCTATATTAATTATCAGACGCTGCGAATATGCGCACCAACAGCCTGCAACAGGCTGTCTTTTGTAAAAGGCTTAGTTAAATACTCATCAGAGCCCACCATCCTGCCTCTGGCGCGGTCAAATAAGCCATCTTTAGAAGACAGCATAATGACGGGGGTCATTTTATAACGTGGATTCTTTTTAATCAGTGAACACGTTTGATAACCATCGAGCCTTGGCATCATCACATCAACAAAAATAACATCGGGTAAACGGTCGCTGATTTTAGCCAAAGCATCAAAGCCATCTTCTGCCAGAATCACTTCGCAACCCGCCTGGCCAAGAAAAATCTCAGCACTTCTGCGTATGGTATTACTGTCATCAATCACCATGACTTTTACCCCGGCGAGCGTTGACATTGCATTCTCTCCTTTTCGTGGCCCGGCCAGCGCCCTTCCAGCTTCAGTTATTGATCGGCATCACCGCAGCAAACGATAATATACCGCCCATGGGTCGGCTGCCCATAAGTTATGCGCCATATGTAGAGTTTTACTAATATAAGCTAATACTAAAATATTACAAAGATGAAGCAAACAGAAAAAAAGAAACCCCGGTCAGAGCTAGCATCGACCGGGGTCATATACGCCTTGGCATGTTGCCAAAGTACCCGCTCAGGGAGGAAAAAGCGGGAGGTGCAGGGGCGCACCTAAAATCAAGATAGAACGCTGGCATGGAACTGCAAGCCAGATTAATCCCCGTCTGTCGGTTCCGGGTTTTCCCCTTGTTCTGCAGCCTCTGCTTCCAGCAGCCCGGCACGATAATTCATCGCATCAAACCAGCCGCCCACCACCTTTTCAGTGATATCGACGCCCAGTTTTTTAGAACTGGAAAACAGTTGAACGGTAATCATGGATTCATCAGCAAATTCAGCTTCTACTTTACGCAAAATCTGAGTTTGTTCCTGACGGTTTAACTTGTCGCATTTAGTCAGAATACAGTGAATCGGTTTGCCAGTCGGGCGGAACCAGTTCAGCATTTGCCGGTCGAGTTCTGTCAGTGGACGGCGGGCGTCCATAATCAAAACCAGACCAATTAAATTACTGCGGCGTACTAAATATTGACTGAGTAATCTTTCCCAGTGTTGTCTTACTGATACAGGTACTTCGGCATAACCGTAGCCTGGTAAATCGACTAAGCGGTTATTAGCATTACCAAATTGAAAATAGTTGATATGTTGAGTACGGCCCGGTGTTTTAGAAACAAAGGCAAGCCGTGTATGGTTAGCCAGTGTATTAATAGCACTGGACTTGCCGGCGTTGGAGCGTCCGGCAAATGCAACTTCCATACCGTCAGCCGGAAGAGCCTTCAGGTCATTAACGGTAGTCAGGAATTGCAAGCCTTGGAAAAGCGACATTGGGTAACCACTGTGGTTTGTGAACGGGTCTTGTTATAGAATACCAGCATTTGAATGACCGTCGGCCGGATCAGCCCGGCCACACTGCACTTTTGAGGATAAATGCTTATGCGCCGCGCGCCTTTTGCAGCAATCATTGCCACGCTATTCATCGTAGCCCCGACCGCATTCGCTGCTGGCAGCACTAAAGCAGATCCGGCAAAAGGTAAACTATTGGTCGAGCAAGTCTGTGCGGCCTGTCATGGTGCAGATGGAAACAGTGCTGCGTCTGCCAATCCGAGCCTTGCAGGCCAACATCCTGAATACATTGTAAAACAATTGACCGAATTCAAGGCGGGCAAGCGTAAAAATGCCATTATGCTGGGCATGTCTTCCACGCTGTCTCCAAGCGATATGCAGAATGTTGCGGCGTATTTTTCCGCCCAGCCTGCTAAAGATCGCGGGGCATCTGATAAGGTACTGATTGAAGCCGGTAAGAAAATTTATCGCGGCGGCATTATGGCAAAAGGTGTACCAGCCTGTATGGCCTGCCACGGACCTTCTGGTGCAGGTATGCCGGCTCAGTATCCGCGGATGGGTGGTCAGCATTCC
Source organism: Iodobacter sp. (assembly GCA_051649105.1). Classification (GTDB taxonomy): domain Bacteria; phylum Pseudomonadota; class Gammaproteobacteria; order Burkholderiales; family Chitinibacteraceae; genus Iodobacter. The sequence continues at coordinate 3,500 of JBOFGM010000510.1, forward strand.
GCCTACACAGTGGCACAGCTGAATACTTTCCGTAGTGGTGAGCGTAATAACAACGAAGTAATGACCGCAGTATCTGCCAGATTATCGGATGCAGAAATCAAAGCCGTTGCTGAATATATCCAGGCCTTACATTAATACTGCTTGTGATGTGCGCAGGTTTTCTATCAAAAGAAAGCCTGTGCACGACTCCTTCTCCGGAACTAAATCCGAAATCAGGGTTCTTCCATAGTTCAGAGCCCCGGACCAAAGGGTCTTGTCTGACCATCAGGTCTGCGTATAAGACAACCAAGGTAAAAGCAAACACCCGCATTTATCCAGGTTGATGAGGCAATTTACTCATTTTTAACCCTTGTTTGGGCTGCGCAGTCATCTGGCCATTGGCTTGTTACACCCCTTTCTGACCTCCTATGACACCCAAAAATTCATTCTTAAAAGCATTCTACGAGCTGTTTTCGTCGATGCGCTTTGCTGTCAGTTTGCTGACTATTCTTGCGATTGCTTCAATGATCGGCACGGTACTCAAGCAAAACGAGCCCTATGCCAATTATAAAATTGAGTTTGGTGAGTTCTGGTTCCAGGTATTTCACCCGCTGGGACTGTTTGATGTTTACCACTCCAGCTGGTTTTTACTGATTTTAAGCTTTTTGGTTTTATCCACCGGGCTGTGCATCTGGCGGCAATGGCCGGGCATCTGGCGGGATATCCGTGGCTATCGTGAAAATGCCAGCGCTAATTCCCTGCGCCTGATGTCACATCACACCGAGCTGGATCGTGAGCTGGCCTGTGAAGAAGTGATTGATGCACTGGCAAACCGCGGTTACCGCAGCCGGGTAAAAGAAGAGAAGGGCCATGTACTGATCGCCGCCAAAAAAGGCAGTTTTCAGCGGCTGGGTTATTTATTTACCCATATTGCGATTGTCGTTATTTGCCTGGGCGGGCTGCTCGATGGCAATGTGCCATTAAAAGTCACCGAGCTGCTGGGCTTTAAAACCCCGGAAATGCGTGATCTGCCACAGAGCAAAGTGCCGGAACAAAGCCGCCTTCCCAGTAATAATTTATCATTCCGCGGCAATGTCACCCTGCCGGAAAACACCGTGGCCGATGTGATCTTCTTAAATGCGGGTCAAGGCTATTTTGTGCAGGAACTGCCTTTTGCGCTGCGTTTAAAAAAGTTTTATATCGAGCACTATTCAACCGGTCAGCCCAAGCTGTTTGCCAGCGATATTGATTTATTAGATAAAAAAACCGGTCAGGTTTTGCGCCGGGCCAAGGTCGAAGTCAATAAGCCGCTGATTTATAAGGGAGTAGCCGTCTATCAGGCCAGCTTTGGCGATGGCGGCTCTTTGATTGAGATGATCCGCTGGGATTTAAACCACAACACCACCACGGCTCTGAGTGCGCGCTCACAGGGCAGCCAGCCGATTCAGATTGATGGCCAGAATTATCAGTTAGAAATGGGGGACTTCCGCTCATTTAATATTGAGAATATGGGTAAGGTTGAAAACAATGCCATGGCAGTCAGTAAATTTGCTCAGGCAATGGCTTCAGCCCAGACGGTACAAAGTGAACATAAGTTAAAAAATATTGGCCCGTCGGTGCAATTTAAATTGCGCGATAAAAACGGTCAGGCTACAGAATATCTGAATTATTTCGCCCCGTTTTTTGAGAAAAACGCCGGCTATGCGGTCAGCGGTATGCGTAAAGAAGTGGCTGCGCCCTTCCAGTTTGTGCGCCTTCCGCTGGATAATCAGATGGAAGTAAAAACCTTTATGCGTTTACGCGCGACATTACTGGATCAATCGCTGTATCCGGAAATTGCCCGCCGTACTGCAGCCAAGGCTTTCCAGAGTGGCAGCATTTCTAAAACCGGTGAAGCGCAGTTCAGAGATATCACCACCGGCGTATTAACCCGCTTCAGCGAAGGTGGCTTTCCAGCAATTGAAAGCTTCCTGGATGAAAAAGTCCCGGCAGATCAGCGCCAGACCGTCGCTCAGACGTATATTAAAATTTTGCAAGGCACCGTGCTCGATGCCATGGATGTGGCACAAGGCCGGGCAGGTTTACCCGTCTTAGCGGTGGATGAAACACAATATCGCTTTTTAATGGATAGTCTGGTCGCCGTCAGTGCCCTGTTTGAATATGGCCCGCCCATGTGGCTGGAGCCAAGTCGCTTTGATGAAGTGAAAGCCAGCGGCTTTCAGATTACCCGCGCCCCGGGACAGAACATTGTGTATCTGGGCTCGTTGTTATTAGTCATCGGTATTTTCTGCATGTTTTATATTCGCGAAAATCGCGTTTGGGTTCGTCTTGCTGGCGGCAAAACCCTTATTGCCATGAGTAGTAATCGTAAAAACGCGGAGCTGGACCGGGAATTTGCCGGGCTGAGCTCTGATTTGGCCGCTGAAGGAAAAGAACTATGAATCTCTCCGTCTCCAAACGACGCCTGTCGCTGTTTGATATGGCATTTGCTTTTATGATCATTGCCGGTGGTTTATTTGCCTATAAACGCTATGCCAACTTTATGGATTATTACGAAGAAGGCATTTTGCTGGGAACCGTCGCTGCCATTGTCTGGTTTGGCCGCTTCTGGCCGGCCATGCGGGCCTTTATCTGTGTCAGTGCCCTGTTTGCTCTGGCCGGGATTGGTTTATATCAGGGCAGCCTGGCTAACGGACAGAATGTCTTCTGGCTGAAGTATATTTTGTCCAGCCAGTCTGCCGTTATGTGGATGTGCGTGCTTTATCTGCTGGCCACGCTGATGTACTGGCTGGGTATGCTGCGACGCTCCGCTACCGCGCTGGATATCGCCAGCAGCCTGACGTGGGCTGCGGCCTCTGCGGCTCTGATCTCCAAACTGGTGCGCTGGTATGAAAGCTATTTAATCGGGGCCGATGTCGGGCAT
>JBOFGM010000511.1:0-7373 GCA_051649105.1 Iodobacter sp.
TATATCAGCGCGGTACCTATTATGGCCGTTACTCAAAATGTCAGCACTTACCGTAAGCTGGCCTTATACCGCCATGTTCAACCGACCCTGATGCCAGAATCTGTAGGCTACGAGCGCGATGCGCAAATTGCCCATGTGAAGATGTCGCTGGTGCGTGACAAACTGGTTTCCCCAGGCGATTGCATTGCCATGACTTGGGGTTCACAAGCTGGTTTGGGTGCTAATACACTGCAAATCGTTAAAATCGATAAAAAATAAGCATCCGCCGGGGGCTTTCCCCGGGCAGGATCTGCGGCGCAGTTCTCTTTCAGAGGCTGCGCCGTTTTTTTTACCGGGTCAGTGCGCCGCTGGGTGAAATCATAGTCAGCTCCACAAAATTAGAGCCCTGGCGTTTTTTATCGCTGAAGTCCAGATTAAACCCGCCTAAGTCATAATTTTTTAACGAAGACAGGGCATTGTAAACGCCCGGCCGGCCAGGGTTTGCGCCTGCCCGTTTAATGGCTTCCACCGCAATACGCGCCGCCAGATAGCCTTCCAGTACCGCATAAGACGGACGTTCATCCCCCTTTAATACGCTGGCGGCATCCACCTGAAACTCACGGATAAAGGCCAGCTGAGTATTATTAGGGAAAGGGTAGGCCTGGCTGATCCCTAAGCCATGGGAAAAGCGGCGGTTCACTTGTTTATTCACTTCTTCAAATTGCACCGACGACAGGGCATATAGCTGCGATGTGCCGCCCAGCTCTTTAAATTGCTTCACAAAATTGGCTGCAGGTTTTGAGGTGGCCACCAGAATAATCGCTTCCGGGTTCAGTTTGGCCATGGCCTGGGCTGAAGGGGTGGTATTGACGCCACTTTTTTCATACCAGCTTTCACCGGCCAGCTTTAGCTGGCGTTTGGCCAGCGCCGTATTCAGTGCCGAGTAACCGGCCTGACCATAGGAGTCTTGCTGAGCCACTACCGCAATTTTAGTCGCGCCTAAATTGGAATTTAACAGTTGAATAATCCGCTCAATTTCCTGCGAATAACTGGCGCGGGTATGAAAGATATTAGGGCTGCTTCGAATTGATTCTGCGCCGGAATGAACACCAATTAAGGCAATATTTGATTTTTCTAATATTCTGGATTTGATCAGTTCAGCGGTATTATTAGTGCCGTAATATGAAACAAGTGCAATTGCATTTTGCTTTTCAATTAATTCCTGAGTGTTGGCGAGTGTTCTTTTTGCATCATTGCCATCATCGCGCACAATATGATTAATGGCTTCTCCATTAATGCCGCCGTTGGCATTTACTCTGGAAAAATAAAGTGTTGCGCCAAGGGCTAATGCTTTTCCCGTTTCAGAATCAGGGCCGGAGGTGGGGACAGATTGACCAATTACAATTTCAGCCTGACTTAATGGTGCAAATAGCAGACTGATGCATAGCATGGCTTTCATCATAGCGTTGCTCCCGTTTTATAAGGTGTAACTGTTATAGTGCGCAAATATTAGATTATTGTTTGCCAGTGGTATAGTGGCATCACGTTTTATACAGGAAGAAATACCCATGCGCAGAGGGGTCTATGCAGGCAGTTTTGATCCGGTTACTAATGGTCATTTATGGATGATTGAACATGGCGTGCGTATTTTTGACGAAATGATCGTCGCCATTGGTGATAATCCGGATAAGTCATATACGTTCAGCCTGGCCGACCGGCTGGCTATGCTCAGAGAAACCACCGCCCATTTGCCTTCTTTACGGGTGGAATCTTTTGAAAATTCATTTTTAGTAAATTACGCCCGGGAGCAAGGCGCGCATTTTATCCTGCGCGGTATCCGCGAAGCCGCTGATTATGAATTTGAGCGCAAAATGCGCTATATCAATTCTGATCTGGCCCCGCATATTGATACGATCTTTTTAATGCCGCCGCGTGAAATTGCCGAAGTCAGCTCGACCATGGTGAAAGGTCTGGTCGGGCCTGCCGGCTGGCAGGGCGTGGTGCAGCAATATGTACCCGAACCGGTGTTTAATCGATTTCTGGTCTTAAAAGCCAGTCAGGCGAAGGCTCTGGAAGCGTAAGCGGCCGTTTTTGGGGCGATTAAAGCGGGATTTGTGACCAGATCAGCGGCATAAGCCCTGGCGGTGGTCGATTAGATCAAGTCGGTTTTTGCTCTGGCTGTTACACTTCTGTTTTTACACGTGCTCAAGATTTTAAAAAATGGCTGATATCGCTAGCTTTCGTAACCGCTTTGCCAAAAACGTTAAACATTGGGGCAAATGGGCCCGCCGGCAGGGCATTACTTGCTACCGTGTATACGACAGAGATGTCCCTGAATTTCCGGTGGTGGTGGATATCTATGAAGGCCGTGTTCACTTGCAAGAAGTGGCCACAGGCTGGGTTGAAACCGATGAAGACCATGCCGCCTGGCTGGAAGCTATTCGTGCTGCCTGCGCCGAAGTGCTGAATATTGAAGAATCCCTGGTGGTGCTGAAATTGCGTCAGCGCCAAAAAGGCCTGCAGCAGTATGAAAAGCTGGAAGGCGATTTGTCAGAAGATTTTGTGGTGCAGGAAAGCGGGCTTAAATTCTGGGTGAATTTAGGGGCTTATCTGGATACCGGGCTGTTTTTGGACCATCGCAATACGCGCAAGCAAGTGATGGCAGAAGCGGCCGGTAAGCGCTGTTTAAATCTGTTCAGCTATACCGGCTCATTCAGCGTTTATGCTGCAGCGGGTGGCGCCAGCCATACCGTCACGGTGGATATGTCCAATACCTATCTGGAATGGGCTGAGCGTAATTTTGCTTTAAATGGCATGGACCCATCGCGTCATCAGCGTGTGCGTGCCGATGTGTTTGAGTTTCTGGCCGAAGCGCTGGGCGAGCCGACCCGCTACGATATTATCGTGCTGGATCCGCCATCGTTCTCTAACTCCAAAAAGATGAACGGGATTCTGGATATTCAGCGTGATCATTCCTGGCTGCTGGAAAGCGTGCTGGGCTTGCTGAAACCAGGCGGTGTTTTATATTTCTCCAATAATCTGCGTACCTTTACGCTGGATGACTGGCTGAAACCGCTGTGTACCGATATTTCGGCTCAATCGGTGCCGGAAGACTTCCGTAACCGTAAAATCCATCAGTGTTTCAGGTTTGTTAAAGCCTGATTGGATCTGCCTGCAGCATCCGGCGGGCTGATTTAAGCTCGTCTGTCCGGCCGGGACACGTCCCGGCCTGTAGCACCCGTTTGTTTGGAAATACCCTGCCTATGAATAATCCCTATTTTTCCTATCCCTTGGTACTGGTCGATTTAGAAACCACCGGTGCCAATCCCAACCGTGACCGCATTACAGAAATCGGTATTGTGCAGATTGATGAGCACGGCAGCCGCAGCTGGTCGCAGCTGGTGAATCCTGGCCAGCCTATTCCTGAGTTTATTCAGGAGCTGACCGGAATTTCGGATGAAATGGTGGCCGGGGCACCTCCTTTTGCTGAGGTTGCGGCCGAAGTGCTTGAATTACTGCAGGGCAGGGTGTTTGTGGCGCATAACGCGCGTTTTGATTATGGATTTTTAAAGCAAGAATTTAAGCGGCTGGATATGCGTTTACAGTCGCAGGTGTTATGCACCGTTAAGCTGTCGCGTAAGCTTTATCCCGCCGAGCATAAGCACAGCCTGGATGCGCTGATCGCCCGTTATGATCTGAAAATAACCGGCGGTCGGCACCGGGCATTAACAGATGCAGAGCTGCTGCAACAGTTTTTGGATGTGGCATTAAAAGATCATTCGCAAGAAGTGGTGCAGCAGGCGATCAGTGAGCTGTTGCGTCAGCCGGCCCTGCCACCGGCGCTGGATCCGGTGCAAATTGATGAGCTGCCCGAGTCGTCCGGCGTGTATATCTTTTACGGCCATGACGATGTGGCGCTCTATATTGGCAAAAATCATAATATTCGTAAGCGGGTGCTGGCGCATTTTGGCGACAGCAATCCTAAAGAAGTACAGCTGGCAAAGCGGACTCAGCGTCTGGCCTGGATAGAAACCTCGGGTGAATTGGGGGCTTTGCTGCTGGAAACCAGCCTGGTGGCGCAGCTGGAGCCCAGCTATAACCCGCCTCAGCGACGGATTAAAGAGCTGGGCGGCTGGCGGCTGGTGTCGCAGGCGGGGGATGTGCTGCAGCCTTACTGGACCCCCTGGGCTGAAGTGGGTACCGAGCCGGTCTTCGGGCCCTTCCGCTCGCGCCGTGAGGCTTCCAATGTCTTGAATAAAATGATCGACGGGCAGGATTTATGCCGTCAGGTGCTGGGGCTGGAGCCCAAGCCTAAATCGCTGGCTCCTTGCTCGGCCTTTTTGGAAGGGCGTTGCCGCGGAGCCTGTATCGGCCGCGATCCGACACATAACGCCCGCTTTGCCGCGGCGATGGAGCGTTATCGTTTCCCGCTCTGGCCTTATCAGGGGGCCGTTGCGCTGGCCGAGGGGCCGCAATGGGCTCCCGTGCTGCAAGTATTTGATCAGTGGTGCTATCTGGGGGCGATTCATGATTTGGCGGAATTACCCGCCTTACTCGCCAAACCGCGCTGTTTTGAATTAGATGTGTTTAAGCTGATTCAGAAAGAATTTAAAAAGCAGGCGCATAAATTGCAGCTTTTAGGTACGGGGCAGCCGGTGGAATAAGACCTGGTGGTCTTTCGCACCAGACTCCGGTGCGGAACCAACTGCCGTTCCACACCCTATAGCAGGGTGCACAACGACACCGTCGTTGCACACCAGAGCTATCGCAAAACCGCGGTTTTTCTTAAGCCGCGTAAATCACAAACACCGTCGGGCGTTTATGCAGGTCTGGCTTAGGGCCGCTTTTCCATTCGGCGGCGGTTTTGCTGACCATAAACTCTTTGGCGGTGGTCAGATCGCAAGCAACTGTCAGCTGTGTATTACCTTTTAATCCCAGCAACAGGGCATCAAATAAGGCCCCGTTGCGATATGGGGTTTCAATAAACAGCTCGGCTTGTTTATTGCGGTAAGAGTCGTTTTCCAGCTGACGAATGGCTTCCAGCCGTGCCGGATCCTGCGAGGGAATATAGCCGTTAAAGCGGAATTTCTGACCATTGGCACCGGCACCCATCAGGGCCAGTAAAATAGAGGACGGGCCCACCAGCGGCGCGACCTTAATGCCCTTGCGATGCGCCAGCCGGATCAGATTGGCACCCGGATCGGCCACGCCAGGGCAGCCCGCTTCACTCATCAACCCGACATCGTGTCCGTCCAGCAGGGGTTTTAAGAGGGCGCTCAGGGCGTCGTCTTTGGTGTGCTCATTCAGTTCTTCCATCCACAGGCTGCGCAGCTCATGCGGCGTGCCAAACACCTTCAGAAAGGCACGGGCGGTTTTAGGCGCTTCCACAATAAAGTGGGTTAAGCGCTGAGCGGTAGCCAGCACATCGGCCGGAATCACGCTGGCCAGAGTGTCATCGCCAAGGGGGACGGGAATTAAATACAGGGTGCCGCTCATAAAATAGGAAATCCTTCATTTTTTAACATGGTAATCAGCTCGATCAGCGGCAGGCCAATAATGGCCGCAGGATCGGTGCTTTCAATGGCGGCAATCATGACAATGCCAAGCCCTTCGGTTTTTGCGCTGCCGGCGCAGTTATAAGGCTTTTCGCGCTGCAGATAGGTTTCAATGTCTGCGTCGGAATAATCACGCATCGTGACCCGGGTAATATCTACAGTATGCTGCTCCCGTCCGGTGGCCGTGTTATAGAGGCAAAGCGCGGTATGAAATGCCAGTGTCTGGCCGCGCATTTTTTGCAACTGATGAACGGCACGATCATGGGTGCCAGGCTTGCCCAGCTGTTCATTTCCCAGCAAAGCGACCTGATCTGAGCCAATAATCAGGCTGTTTGGGTATTTATCAGCCAAAATACGGGCCTTGGCAATGGCAAGGCGCAGGCTGGTCTGGCCCGCAGTTTCATTGTCTGCAGGGCTTTCATCCAGATCGGGCGCCGCAGTTTCAAAGGAAATACCCAGCCGTTCAAGCAGTTCTTTGCGATATGGCGAGGTGGAGGCGAGCACTAAACGAGGTAAGCGAGTGTTTTGCATGGGGTTTTCTTAAACTCTTGCGTAAATGACTTTGACAGGGTGCGTTGCAAGATTGTATCATGCGCGGTTTCTTGTATTCGTTCTGGTACCTTATGACTGTTATTCACAGCGGTCAATTCGCGGTTGAAGGCGAAGCGCTTTCCGGTACGATCCCGCTGTCCGAACTGGGCCGCTTACATGATTTGCTTGCTAGTACTGAGGGCAGCATGGAGTGGAAGTTGTCCAGTGGCATTGATAAGTTAGAGCGGCCGTGGTTATTTGTTGACGTGGAAGGCGAAGTTCAACTCGTTTGTCAGCGTTGCTTAAAACCCATGCCCTTTGCTGTTAATGTGGGTAGCACCCTCGTACAGTTTCCAGACGAGGCCCATCTTGATGATGCGGAGAACGCAGATGAAGATCTCGAAGGTATCGTTATCGATCCCGAGCTTAACGTCGAAGCGTTGATAGAAGATGAAATTCTGCTTTCCCTGCCCTTCGCGCCCCGGCACGAAGACTGTGGTGCAGATCGCATTGTATTAAAAGATTCAAAACCGAATCCGTTTGCTGTCCTGGCTCAGTTGAAAACCAGGGAAGCGGAATAACAACTGTAATTTAAAACTGGTTTTCAAGGAGCTACATCATGGCTGTTCAACAGAATAAAAAGTCCCCGTCCAAGCGTGGCATGCGTCGTGCACACGACTTCCTGACCGCTCCGGCGCTGGCAGTTGAAGCTACGACTGGTGAAGCACATTTGCGTCACCATATTTCCCCAAATGGCTTTTACCGCGGTCGCCGCGTGATTAAAGCTAAGGGCGAGTAATATCCCCTTTATAGCCTTTAGGGCATTGCAAAACGGCTGCGAAGTCCGAATACTGCGTTAAAAAATGGCTAAAAATCCTCATTTACTCTTAGTAAACTCTGGTTTTTCGCCATTTTTTGCCTTGGTTTCGTCTTTGTGGCTACGTTTTTTGATGCCTTGCTCTGGTTATAATATGCGGCGCAAGCGGGAAACCCTTGCGCCGTTCGCCATTCTGGATTCCCCAGTCTGTGCCTCTTTTGAAGCGGTGATTGATGCGTTTTGCCAGCTGTCTCTATGCTGCCAGGACTGCTCTCCTGCTCATTACCGGATTTCTAGCCTCTGATGGATATCACCGTTGCTGTTGATGCAATGGGTGGCGACCATGGTACGCACGTTACAGTGCCTGCCGTGCTGCGCTTCCTAAAAGAATTTCCCCATGTGAACGTTGTGCTGGTGGGTTTGCCCGACGCTCTTGCGGTTGAATTAAAAGCTTGCCACGCCACGCTCAGCCCCCGCTTGCGTGTTCATCC
>JBOFGM010000512.1:0-5746 GCA_051649105.1 Iodobacter sp.
ACTTGGTGCCTTGGTAAATACGGGAGTCAGAAACAACGGACTTCTGAATATTAAACCTGCTGAGTTTATGAATACCAAAGTTCCAGTACCGTGTTTCGATGAGCAGGAGCAAATTGCCGATGTTCTTCATGCATCAAGCAAAACTATCAATAAGCTACAACAGAAGCTTGACGCACTAAAGCAAGAGAAGAAAGCGCTGATGCAGCAGTTATTGACTGGCAAGCGCCGTGTACAATTGAACGAACAAAACTCTAAGGTTCTCACTTATGGAAATTAAACAATTTCGCCTTACTAATTTAGGGCGTTTTAGCGAGTTAGAAGCAGAACTTGCGCCAACACCAGAGCTAAACAGTAATGTGACGGTTTTTATTGGTAACAATGGCGCGGGTAAAACCTCAATATTAAAAGCGCTTGCCACCAGTCTAAGCTGGTTTGTTGCGCGGCTTCGCAGCGAAAAAGGCAGTGGCAGCCCAATACCTGAAGGCGTAATTTTAAATGGACAAGCATCCGCATTGATTGATGTATCTGTTTTTGACGATCATGGACAGTCAAATAATCCAGATTTGGAGAGTGAGAACGCGATTTATCATTGGTCGTTAGCAAAAACTCAGACGAGCAAAAAAGCCAGATTCAATTCTAATTTAAACGATGCCAGCCGTTTAGCCGACCTCTACAGAACCGCGATTACGCACAACGAAAAGATCAGCTTACCCCTTATCGCATTTTACCCAGTAGAGCGCGTTGTTTTGGATGTGCCATTAAAAATCAAAGAACGACACAGCTTTCTTCAAGTGGATGGTTATGACAACTCATTAAATCAGGGGGTCGATTTTAGGCGCTTCTTTGAGTGGTTCCGCGAGCGGGAAGACGCAGAAAATGAATCGGGGTTACCACAAGATGTGCTAGATAAGCTCTTAGAAACGCTGGGGGATAATAATGATGTTTGGCACAAGTTGCAGTCATTAATGGCCTCTTCACGTGATAGACAGTTGACTGCTGTACGTACTGCTATTAGCAACTTTATGCCGGGCTTTAGCAATTTACGGGTTCGCCGTAAGCCACGCTTACATATGTCGATTGATAAAGATGGCCAGACACTTAATGTGTTGCAGCTTTCACAGGGTGAAAAGTCGCTGATGGCGCTAGTAGGGGATGTCGCCCGCCGTTTAGCAATGATGAACCCCGCGCTTGAAAACCCGCTGCATGGTGATGGTGTTGTGCTTATTGATGAAGTTGACATGCATCTGCACCCCACTTGGCAGCGCAGCATTATTGAGCGACTAACGTCTACCTTCCCTAACTGCCAATTTATTTTAACCACTCACTCACCTTTAGTGATTAGTGATTATAAAAATGTACTGGTTTATTCGTTAGACGATGGTGAGGTAAGACAGGTGCCATCGCAGTATGGAGAAGATGCAAACAGCGTGTTGCTTAATGTGATGGATACACACATAAGAAATGCAAAAATTGCCTCGCAGCTAAATGATCTACTGGATTTAATTCAACAAACCAACGATTCAAGTTCCGTATCACAAGCTAAAGAAGCACTCAGTAAGCTAGAGAAAGAGCTGCCGTCGAACCATCTGGAAATCGTCAAAGCAAAAATGTTATTGCGTAAGCAGGAGCTAAAATATGCGCAAAATAACTAAAGGCGAACCACCAGAAAGCTTTGCTAATTGGGTTAGACGAAAGCCCAAAAATATGGACGAAAACCAATGGTTTCAAGCGCTGTATGAGCAAAAGCAATGGCAAGTAGTGTCAGATTTAAGTAGCCATAATGCGGCTGAACAGTTTTATTTGTGTGCTTATTGCTGCGATTGTATTACTGGCGAAACCACCGATACGGTAAATGAACATGTAGAAGCTCGGGCTGTAGCAACTAGACGAAGCTTAGATCATAACAATATCGTTGCTAGCTGTAAGACGACGAACCAATGTGATAGCGCACATAAAAGCCAAGTTTTTACTTTAACGCCTCTGATGGACGAATGTGAAACCGAACTGAAATTTAAAATCAGTGGTCGCGTTGAAGGTTCAACAGATAGAGCCCGCGAAACAATCCAAGTACTGAACCTTGGCGACAATGAAGTAAATAACAAATCTCTGATTGAGAAACGCAAGCAACTTTCACACAGTTTGATGTGGAGTAATGGAATTAACCCTACCGATGGCCTCGAAGACGAAGAGTTACTGCTTGCCGTTATAGATGATCTTATGACGCCTAAAGACGGTAAATTGGAAGCTTTTGCACCTGTCGTTGCCAACATACTTCGCAATTGGATAGCTGCTTAAAATATCTGCACCTCGGGTATAACGGGTTGAAGAGAGATAACGAATGACACAATACACACCCAAATTCCAGGAAGAATACAGTGCCAAGTTACCAGCCCTGACGTTATTGACCAACCTCGGGTGGTCGTTCCTCTCTCCTGAACTCGCGTTAGCCTCTCGTGGTGGCAAGAACGATGAGGTGGTTTTACGCGAGGTGCTGCGTAGTGAGCTTCAGAAGCGTATCTTCACCTTTGCAGGTAAGAGCTACCCTCTATCTGAAAAGGCCATTGATAACCTGATTGCCGAGGTGTGCAACCCTGCACTTAACGAAGGACTGTTAACGGCCAATGAACGCCTGTACAACCACCTGCTGTATGGCATCTCCGTCACTGAGTTTGTCGATGGCAAAAAGGCCAGCCCGACGGTTGCGCTAATTGACTGGCAGAACCCAGCCAATAACAGTTTTGTATTTACCGAAGAGTTTACCGTTACCCGCTCGGGCGGAGTCGAAAGCCGCAGACCGGATATTGTCTGCTTTGTGAACGGTATTCCCTTAGTGGTAATTGAGGCGAAACGCCCAGATGGCAATGCCAAGAAAGGCCCCACAATTGACGAAGGCATTTCGCAAAGCCTGCGTAACCAGCGCCATGATGAAATCCCGTTACTGTTCGCCTATTGCCAGATGCTGCTTTCCATAAACGGCAACGAAGGCAGATATGGCACCTGCGGTACGCCTGCTAAATTTTGGGCCGCCTGGCGTGAAGAAGACATCTCCGATGCCGAGATGTACGCCATCAAAAACAAAGTGCTCAAAGATGAACAGTTGGCAGGCCTATTCAACCACCGTCCGGCAAAAGACCTGGATTGGTACCAGAGCCTGACCGCTGCGGGGGAGCTTGCTGTGACTGGTCAGGATCAATTACTGATCAGTCTGTTAAGTCCTGCCCGGTTGCTGGAGATGACCCGTTATTTCACCTTGTTCGATAAAAAGGCTGGCAAAATCGTTGCCCGTTATCAGCAGGTATTTGGTATCAAGCGGCTGATTGAACGTATCAATACCCGTAGCGTCACCGGGGGGCGTGAAGGCGGTGTGATTTGGCACACCACAGGTTCGGGTAAGTCATTCACTATGGTGTTTTTAAGTAAGGCGCTGATCCTGCACGAAAGCTTGAAGCAATGCCGTATTGTGGTGGTGACTGACCGGGTAGACCTAGAAACCCAGTTGAGCAAAACCTTTGCCTCGGGCGGTGAATTGGCCGGTAAAAAAGACAAAGAAGCAGCGATGGCCACCTCTGGCAAACGCCTGGCTGAACAGATTGGCAAAGGCACTGAGCGGATTATCTTCTCGCTTATTCAGAAGTTTAATACTGCAACCAAAATGCCGGAGTGCGTAAACCACAGCTCTGACATCATTGTGCTGATCGACGAAGGCCACCGCAGCCAAGGCGGTGAAAACCATATTCGTATGAAGCAGGCGCTGCCCAATGCCGCTTTTGTCGCCTTCACCGGCACTCCACTTTTAAAAGACGACAAGACCACCAATAAGTTTGGCCCCATTGTGCATGCTTACACCATGCAGCGCGCCGTGGAAGACCAAACTGTTACACCGCTGCTGTACGAAGAGCGCATTCCCGATTTGGATGTGAATGAACGCGCTATCGACAGTTGGTTTGAGCGTATTACCGAAGGGCTTTCAGACGAGCAAAAGGCCGACCTGAAACGCAAGTTTGCTAAAAAAGGCCAAGTATACGGTGCGGATGATCGCATTCGTTTGATTGCCCTGGATATTGCCAACCATTTCATAAAGAACATCGACGAAAGTTTGAAAGGCCAGTTAGCCTGCGACAGTAAGGCCTCTGCGATCAAGTACAAGAAGTATCTGGACGAAGCTGGTTTGTTTGAATCTGCCGTGGTGATGAGCCCGCCGGATAGCCGCGAAGGTAATACGGCTGTCGATGAGGCCACCACACCCGAAGTGACCCAGTGGTGGAAAGACAATGTGGGAAGCCAAGATGAACAGGCTTACACCAAGCACCTGATTGAGCGCTTCGACAAAGATGATTCACTGAAGATACTCATCGTGGTTGATAAGCTGCTTACCGGCTTTGATGAACCGAAAAACGCTGTGCTGTATATCGACAAACCCCTGAAAGAGCACAACCTGATCCAGGCGATTGCACGGGTAAACCGCCTGCACCCGAAAAAGAAATTTGGTCTGCTCATCGACTATCGCGGCATTTTGGCGGAACTGGATACCACCATTCAGAAATATCAGGATCTCGCTTCCCGTACTCAGGGCGGTTACGACATTAACGATATTGCTGGCCTGTACAATCAGATGAGTACCGAGTATAAGCGCCTGCCACAGCTGTATAAGCAGCTATGGGCCATATTCGATGGCGTGAAAAACAAGAACGACATCGAGCAATTGCGTCAGGTACTGGTACCAAAGATTGAAGAGCGTGGCGGCGAGCTGGTTGACGTGCACCTGAAAGTGCGAGAGGACTTCTACGAAGCCCTGACGGCCTTCGCCAGCTGCTTGAAGGTAGCGCTGCAATCGGCCACCTTCTTTGAAGACAAGAGCTTTAGCGACCAGGATCGTCGTCACTACAAAGAAACGGTGAAGCAATTTTCCAGCCTGCGCCAACTGGTTCAGCAAGATGCCGGTGAGAGGATTGATTACGACGAATACGCCGAACAATTGAAAAAGCTGCTGGACAAGCATGTGGTGGGTGTCGAGGTTAAAGAACCCGGTGGCGTGTATGAAGTGGGCAAGATGGGGCAAAAGCAACAGCCGCAAGACTGGAGCGAAGATAAAACCCGGAACGAAACCGACATCATCAAAACCCGCGTAACCCGCATGATTGAACAAGATCTGCGAGATGATCCTTATGCTCAGGAAGCGTTCTCAAAACTGCTGCGACAAGCCATTGAAGAGGCCGAAAAGCTATTCGACCACCCTCTGAAACAGTACATGCTGTTCCGTGAATTTGAAGAGCAAGTGCAAGATAGACGCTTGAACGACATACCCGATGCCTTTGCTGGTAATCGCCATGCTCAAGCCTACTTTGGCGTCTTCAAGAAAGTTCTTCCTGAAGCTCTAGCAGTGCTCGACAGCCAGGTTCAGGATAAGTGGGTCAAAGTTGCCTTTGAAATTGACCAGTCGGTAGAAAGCTCTGTCGCGGAGAATTCCATCAATCCACAGAATATCGAAGCCGATATTCGTAAAAAGCTACTGCCGCGAATGTTCCAGGAATGCAAAGCCATTGGGGGCGGAATGGATCAGGCCAAGAAGATTGTTGAGATGATTGTTCAAATCACTCGGGTCGGGTTGAACGGTGTTTGAACGGATATAACCAGATGAATGTGCCGATTAAACCTCAAAGTCAGACCATGAGTTTCCGCTACGGTGACGAGCAGATTACGTTTGAGCGAGTTAAGCGCCCGCAAGCCACTGGCAAGGTGTTAATTA
>JBOFGM010000513.1:0-2657 GCA_051649105.1 Iodobacter sp.
AGGCGATTTAGTCTCCGCGCAAACGGTATTGGCGGTGTTATTGGTCACAATGGCATGGCCCGCATTCACATTATTTACATAGCGGATATTTTGTGGCGGAACGCCAGCCTGCTGGTAAAAGGCTGTGGCCTGATCCACCACGGCTGTAGCCACCGTTTTATCTGCCTGACCACTGAATAAATACACTTTATGCTTTTGTAAATTGGCCAGTTTATCGATGGCACCGGTACGCTCAAAGTTTTTAGCCAGCTGAAGCAATAAAGCGGGGTTGGGCGGGCCTGACACGCTCAACGACGGATTCATGCAAGTGGTGGTGGCCACCAAAGAAGAAGGCGGCACAGGATAATCGGCACCCGAGCAGTAAAACGGCCCCCCTGCCACAATGCCCGCTCCAATTAAAGAGCCTGAAAATGCGGTTTCAAACTGAGCCGCCATAAAAGCGCCCGAGGACAAGCCGGACACCGAGGTCTGGCTTAAATCCACCTGGTAGGCCGGCAGCTTAACGGAACTGCCCGCCATCGCGGCCGAAGTCACCAGAGCCAGCGATGCGGCCACGACCAGAAGAGTCTTAAAATTAGCTTTCACAATTATTTCCTTTAAATGTTAAAAACATGCAATGCAACTGTCGTTAAACTTAGCAATGTTTATATGGAAATAATATCCAAGCTTTTGAATCTTTTATGAAATTTTAAATTTACCTCTCTTAAAACGGCCGCCAGCCCTTAGTTTTCAGCAGCGACTCTGGTGGTATTCTGATGATGGGCAAAACGCAGCACTTCATCCAGCACCGCCAGGCCCGCTGCCGCCTGCGGGTGATTAATAATGGCCACCACCACCGAGGTCTGGCCGCTTTCATCCCGCACAAAACCCGCCGCCGCCCGCACATCGCGCAGCGTGCCGGTTTTAATATGCGCCTCCCCCGCCATACCGCTCAGCCGTTTTTTCATCGTGCCATCCACCGCAACCAGTGGCAAAGAAGAGACAAATTCGGCGGCATAGGGGCTTTGCCAGGCATCGACCAATAAATCGGCCAGATGGCGGGAGCTGATCTGCTCTTGCCGCGATAAACCAGAACCGTTTTCCAGCCGCAGCTCGGCAAAATGCTTATCCCGGCTGGCCAGCCAGTTGCGCACGGCCTGCTGAGATTTGGCCGATGAATCGCTGCCTTGCTCACTGACGCCCAGGCTTAAGAAAAGCTGTCTGGCCATTGTGTTATTGCTGAATTTATTAATATCCCGGATCACACTGGCCAGGTCCGGCGAGCGGGTGGTGGTAATCACCTGCGCATCGGCCGGCACCAGCCCTGCGCGGTTGACCCCGGTAATCAGCCCGCCCTGCTCGGCCCACAGGCTGCGAAACAGGCCGGCGGTATATGCCGGATGATCCAACAGCGCCAGATAACGCTCACCACTGCAGCCCAGTGGCACACTGCCGTTCAGGCTCACCCGGGCGCTATTGCCCAGGTTATCCACAGTCAGCAGCAGTTTGTTTTTCCAGCCGGCACAATTCCCAGCTGCACCGGTCGTCAGCCGGTTATCTATTTTGACTGTCGCCAGATCCGGGTCCAACAAGGCCACTACCCCGCCCGCCTCGGCCCGCAGTGATAAGCGCACACTTTTTAAATTGCTCATCAGGCTGTCCGGCCCCACTAAAAAGGGCCGGTAGGGCTCATCGCCATCGTCTTCAAAACTGGCGGCATCCTCGTTCTGGCTGAAAAAACTGCGGTCCAGCACTAAATCACCACGAATCTCTCTGACCCCGGCGGCTTTCAGATCCCGCAGCAGCAGCCAGACCCGCTCCATGGTCAGTTTTGGATCTCCATACCCTTTAATGTAAAGATCGCCGGCTAAGATGCCGTTCACGGGTTTGGCTTGCGACGAGACTTCGGTGGACCACTGATAGCCCGGCCCCAGCAGGGAAAGCCCGGCATAGGTGGTGAGCAGTTTCATGGTGGAAGCCGGGCTGACCGGTTTATCGGCCTGATAATAGAATGCCGGCCGGGACGATTGCAGCGGTACAATCGCCACCGTCAGGGCACTGGCGGGCAGCTTTGCCGCCTTTAAAGCACCGGAAATTTCCGCTGGCAGGCCGGCAGCATGCGCATGCCCCAGCCAGAAAGCACAAATTAATAACATTTTTTTCAATTTATTTACTCTTTTGGGCAGCCTGACGTGCCTGCCAGGCCGCATAATCAGCCAGGTACTGAGCACGTAAAACATAATAAATATCAAAGACACAGCTCTCCCCGCAGCCGCTGCCGCAGCAGGATTCAAACTCCGGCTCAACCGGCGCGGCCGGCTCCGGATCATTTTCGGAAAAGGGAAGCTGATTATCTGGTCGAAGCATCTGGTAGAATTCGTCTATGGCTTATCAAGTACTGGCACGCAAATGGCGGCCAAAATCATTCGCCCAACTTGTTGGGCAAGAACACGTGATCAAAGCACTGGCAAATGCCTTTGCTAATGATCGTCTACATCACGCCTATCTGCTGACCGGCACACGCGGGGTGGGTAAAACCACCATCGCGCGGATTATGGCCAAGGCGCTTAACTGTGAGACCGGTGTCACGGCAACGCCCTGCGGCGTTTGCTCTGCCTGCACGCAAATCGATGCGGGCCGCTTTGTCGATCTGTTAGAGATCGACGCGGCATCCAATA
>JBOFGM010000514.1:0-3202 GCA_051649105.1 Iodobacter sp.
TGTTGAGCTGCATAAAACGCTGTTGCCTCTGGGCAAAAAAGCCACGCATGTATGGCTTTCTGCCCGCCGCGCATGGCGGTTTGAACTGGATCATCAGCTCACTATTGAAGTGGGCCGGGATGAGCCGGTGGCAAGGACGGCCCGCTTTGTAACGGCCTATCCCAACTCACTGGCCCTGCTGAAGCAGCCTTTTGAATATGTGGATTTGCGTTACCCCAATGGCTTTGCAGTCCGATTGCCAGATTACAAGCCAGCAGATGGCAAAACCGTGGCGAAGCCAGCAGCACCGGCCAAACCCAAAAATACCCCGGCATGATTTTAATTAAATCACGCTGCTTTTTAAGTAAGAGCTTTAAGCATTGTAAAAAGGTTGTCAGATGACCAGGGATAGCAAAAACCTCATCGTCGGGCTAGACATTGGCACATCCAAAGTGGTGGCCGTGGTTGCCGAGATTAAGGAAGACGGCGCACTCAATGTAGTCGGTCTGGGCTCGGCTGCGTCGCGCGGATTAAAGCGTGGCGTTGTCGTCGACATTGAAAAAACCGTTGCAGCCATCCAATCAGCGCTAGGCGAAGCCGAGCTGATGGCAGATTGCAAAATCCGTGAAGTGATTACCGGCATCGCAGGCAGCCATATCAAGAGTATTAACTCTGATGGCATGGTGGCGATTAAGGATAAGGAAGTCACGGCGGCCGATGTGGACCGGGTAATTGAAACCGCCAGTGCGGTTAATATTCCCACCGACCATCAGGTTCTGCACATTCTGGCGCAGGAATACATGATCGACGGTCAGGAAGGTGTCAAAGAGCCGCTGGGAATGTCAGGCGTGCGTTTGCATGTCAATGTGCATATCGTCAGCGGTGCTGTCAGCGCGGTGCAGAACATTACCAAATGCGTTCGCCGCTGCGGCCTGGAAATTGAAGAAGTGGTCTTGCAGCCGCTGGCGTCTTCCTATTCGGTTCTGACCGAAGATGAAAAAGACCTGGGCGTATGTCTGGTGGATATTGGTGGCGGCACCACCGATCTGGCGATTTTTATTGGCGGAGCCATTCGCCATACCGCCGTGATCCCGATTGCCGGCGACCAGGTCACCAACGATATCGCCATGGCGCTGCGCACGCCCACGTCTGAAGCAGAAAGCATCAAATTGCAATATGGCGTTGCATTACGCCATATGAGTGATCCGGCACAAATGATTGAAGTGCCAGGTGTCGGTGAACGCGGGGCACGGCAAATGAGCCGTCATACCCTGGCAGAAGTAATTGAACCACGCATTGAAGAGCTGTATGGCTTAGTTCAACAAGAACTGCGTCGCTCCGGTTTTGAAGGTCGCTTATCCAGCGGGATCGTTATTACCGGGGGTGCAGCCATGATGCCTGGCATGGTTGAGCTGGGCGAAGAAATTTTCCATATGCCACTCAGGATGGGCACTCCTAAGTATGTAGGCGGACTGGCTGAAGTTGTTAAAAATCCACGGTACTCCACCGCCGTGGGTTTGCTGTTAATAGCACGTGAACAGCTGCTTAAAAACCCTGTCCACCGGGGCAAAGAAGGCTCCATGGGGGATGTTTTTAGTCGCATGAAATCTTGGTTTCAGAACACATTCTGATCATTCGGGTAAGTACTCCGCAAATTGATGCACGGACTATTTTAGTCTGCAATAAGCGGTTTAAATCGGGCAAGCAAGGAGAGCAACATGGCTTTAACTTTCGAAGTGCAAGAAGTTGCACATCACGTCAATATTAAAGTGATCGGTGTGGGTGGCGCAGGCTGCAATGCGATCAATAATATGATCGAGCACGACCTGAGTGGGGTGCAGTTTATTGCTGCCAACACGGATGCGCAGGTGCTTAAATTATCCAAGGCCACCGATGTGGTGCAATTGGGCACAACCGGCTTTGGTGCCGGCTGCGATCCTGAAGTCGCCCGCGAAGCCGCTGAAGTAGACCGTGAACGTATCGGCGAGCTGATTAACGGCGCAAATCTTTTATTTATCACGGCCGGTATGGGCGGTGGTACAGGTACAGGTGCTTCGCCGGTGATTGCACAAATCGCCCGCGAAAAAGGCATCTTTACCGTGGGTGTGGTCACAAAACCAGGCCTTGACGAAGGCTCACGCCAGAAAGTGGCTCAGGCAGGGATCGATGAGCTCAGCCGCCATGTGGATTCGCTGATTATTGTCTCCAACCAAAAGCTGGAAGAAGTACTGGGCGAAGATGTGACCGTGGATGAAGCTTTCCGCGCTGCGGATGATGTACTGCGTAATGCCGTGGCATCGATCGTGGAAATTATCCAGTATCCGGGTCTGATCAACGTTGACTTTGCTGACGTTAAAACCGTGATGCAGGAAAAAGGCATGGCCATGATGGGTTCGGCCTTTGCTGCCGGTGAAAACCGCTCCATCCGCGCCACAGAAGAAGCCATCAGCTGCCCGCTCCTGGACAATATCAACTTCAAGGGTGCCCGCGGTGTGTTGCTGAATATCAGCGCCAGCCGTGCCAGCCTGAAAAAGAGCGAAATCACCCGCGCCCGCGAAATCATTCAGTCGCATGTGGCAGAAGACGCCATGGTTAAACACGGCGTGGTTTACGATGAAAGCCTGGGTGAACAAATCCGCGTGACCATTATTGCTACCGGTATGGGCAACACCACTAAGCCACAGCTTTCCGTGGTTCAGACTGCTCAATTAAAAACCGGCACCGATAATCACTCTGTCGGCGAGCCAAACTGGAGCGAATACGATTTGCCGCCTGGTTTCCGTCCAAGCAACCGCAGCAACCGCGGTGCCAGCGGTGATGTGGCTACAGCAACACGGACCACAGGCTCTAATGTAGATATGGATATTCCGGCCTTTTTACGTCGTCAGGCGGATTAAGCTCAGAAATTACACAGGGAATCTCTGCCAGTACTGCAGGAAAAGCATCAAGTCAGATTTGTGGGGCTAACCCACGGATCTGACGGTTGCTGATCCGGCTTTGCCGCAAACGCTGCAAAGATATGCCGTGCAGAACGATATATCCCGGACTGATAAAAAAGGAAATGCCGGAGATCAGAATAGCCAGCACAGACCCGGTGCGGGTTTTATTCTGCTCAAAAAGCTAAACAGGCCAATATGTTCCAGCAACGCACTCTGAAAACGACTATCCGCGCCGTTGGCGTGGGGCTTCACTCTGGCGAGCGGGTGACGCTCGTCTTAAAACC
>JBOFGM010000515.1:0-3807 GCA_051649105.1 Iodobacter sp.
AGGACGCCATACATGGTGATTAGGGATGCAACGCAGTGTTTGCAGCTGCTCTACCGGCTGGTGAGTCGGGCCATCTTCGCCCAGACCAATCGAATCGTGAGTGTAAACAAACAGATTATTGGTTTTCATCAGCGATGCCATACGCAATGCATTCAATGCATATTCGCAGAACATCAGGAAAGTTGCGCCATAAGGGCGGAAACCGCCATGCAGCACCACGCCATTCATAATGGCGCTCATACCAAATTCACGCACGCCGTAGCTGATATGGTTACCAATCAGCTCATTGCCTTCACGTTTCAGAGAAACGCAGCCCTTCCAGTTGGTCAGGTTAGAACCGGTCAGGTCAGCAGAGCCGCCTAAGAGTTCCGGTACACGCGGAGCAAAGGCATTCAGTGCATTTTGCGATGCTTTACGGGTAGCAATGGTTTCAGCCTTGCTGTTTGCTTCGCTGACCGCTGCTGACACTACATCTTGCCAGTCTGCTGGCAATTCATTAGCCATACGGCGTTTGAATTCAGCCGCTTCTGCAGGGTAAGCCGCAGCATATTTAGCAAACAGAACATCCCAGTCGGATTCCAGACGGGCACCGGCTTCTTTTTTATCCCAGCCTGCATACACATCAGCAGGGATTTCAAACGGACCATGGTTCCAGCCGATTGCAGCGCGGGTTGCTGCAATTTCTGCATCACCCAGTGGCGCGCCGTGACAGTCATGGCTGGCGGCCTTATTTGGCGAGCCTTTACCAATAATTGTTTTGCAGCAGATCAGTGTTGGCTTATCAGTAACGGCTTTGGCAGCAACAATCGCAGCATCCAGCGCATCCACATCATGGCCGTCCACTGACAATACATGCCAGTTGTAAGCTTCAAAGCGTTTTGGGGTGTCGTCGGTAAACCAGCCTTCAACATGACCGTCAATCGAGATGCCGTTATCGTCCCAGAATGCAATCAGCTTACCAAGGCCCCATGTGCCGGCCAGCGCGCAGGCTTCATGGCTTACGCCTTCCATCAGGCAACCATCGCCGAGGAATACATAAGTGTGGTGATCAATAATATCGAGACCCGGCTTATTAAAGTCACGCGCCAGGAGTTTTTCTGCCAGAGCAAAACCTACTGCATTAGTAATACCCTGACCCAGCGGGCCAGTTGTGGTTTCTACACCGGGGGTGTAATGCACTTCAGGGTGACCCGGAGTTTTGGAGTGGAACTGACGGAAGTTCTTCAGATCATCCATCGATACATCATAACCAGTCAGATGCAGCAAAGCGTATTGCAACATGGAGCCGTGACCGTTGGACAAAATAAAACGGTCGCGATCGGCCCATTGTGGATTAAGCGGGTTAAAGCGCATGTGGTTGCCCCACAGCGACAGACCGATTTCCGCCATACCCATAGGCATGCCCGGATGGCCTGAATTGGCTTTCTGAACTGCATCCATCGCCAGTGCGCGGATTGCGTTTGCTAGATCGTTACGCGTTGCCATATCTCTTCCTTGTGTGCATTAAGCCAATCATTTTAATCAAGTTCTATTCAGATACCGATTACCATTAAACGACATCGGAACAAAACCTAAATCTGTTTCACTCATTATCACTGAGTGATCATGTCTGCAACAATATCAAAATACCATTTCGTTTTTAACACGAGATATCGTGCATAGCGTTGAGCTGGCTCAAAGTGTTAAGGCGAGCTTTCGCTCGCCCTAAGTTTTACCCTGTATAAATTAAAACCCGTATCTATTCCAACACAAAAGTACCCGGTGCCGGAGTGATTTGCGGATGGCTGCGACTGGATAATTTAGGCTTAATCTGGTCGCCGCACTGAGGTCTGAGCCATTCCACCCAGTTTGGCCACCATGAACCGGCCACTTTTTTCTGCTCAGCCAGAAAATCGACCGCCGTTTGCCCCTTTTTCGGCGTGCCTTGCCAATAGCTGCGTTTAGAGGTTGGCCCCGGAGGATTCACGATGCCGATAATATGGCCGGAAGTGGACAGGGTGAAGATCACATCCCCGCTGGTGCGATCACACAGGGTATAGGTCTGTTGCCATGGCGCAATATGGTCTTCCTCGGCACTCACCATAAAGATAGGCTGCTTAATTTGCCCCAGATCGATTTTCTGCCCGGCAAAGGTCAGCGCATCCGGTTGCACCAGCTTGTTTTTCCAATACAGCTCACGCAAATAGGTGTGATGCATTTTCATTGGCATACGGGTGGAATCCATATTCCAGTACAACACATCAAAAGCACTTGGTTTTAAACCCAGCAGGTAATTATCAACCCAGTAATTCCAGATCAGACTGTTAGAACGCAGCATCCGGAAAGAAGAAGCCATATCTTTACCATCCAGATAGCCTTTTTTCTCCATCACGCTGTCGATAAAGTCCAGCCCCTCATCGTCCAGAAAGACTTCAATGTCCCCCGGCCGGCTAAAATCAGTCAGCGTGGTCAGTAAGGTCGCCGAAACCACAGGCACCTTGCCCGGCATCTGCCGGTTAGCCCAGGCCAGATAAGTGGCTGCCAGTGTGCCGCCCAGACAATAACCCAGTAAATGCACTTTTTCGCTGCCGCTGATTTCTTGCGCCACTTTAATAATCTGTGCCACGCCCTCGCTCAGATAGTCATCAAAGGACACATCGGACATGCTGCTGTCGGGGTTTTTCCAGCTGGTGATAAACACCGAGAAGCCTTGATCGGTCAGATATTTAGCCAGGCTTTTTTTCTCGTTTAAATCGAGAATGTAGTATTTATTAATCCATGGCGAAACCAGCACCAGCGGCACGCTGTGTACCGTCGGGGTAGTGGCTTCGTAGTGAATAACTTCCAGCAGGCGGCCACGGTAAACCACCGTGCCGGGGGTGGTTGCCAGATTCTCACCCACGGTAAAGGCGCTCATATCGGTCATGCTGATATCGCCGCGCGCTTTATCATCCGCATAATTTCTTAAGCCGGCGGCCAGACTCTCGCCATGCGTCTCCAGCGCCTTACTCAGGGCCACCGGATTAGTCAGTAAGAAATTAGTCGGCGCAACGGCATTTAATACCTGCCGCAACCAGAATGCACTGCGGTTACGTTCTTGTTCGCCCATATCCGGCGTGGCATAGAGGGTGTCCTGCAACCAGTGGGTGTTCAGCAGATACCACTCTTTAATTCCATCCCAATAAGGGCTGTCGCACCAGATCGGATCGGCAAAACGGACATCTTCCGGATGTGGCGGGAACATATCGCTGTCCGCTTCACCCCAAAAACGCCGGGAGGAGAAACTTTGCCATTTCACTACATCGTTCACATAGCGAAACAGAACATTAGATAAAGCTTCAGGATTATTCAGCCATGCTTTCTGAGCTTTCAACGAACTGGCCACCAAGCCAAAAGGATCGGATGACTGCCTCAATTTATGCTGTAAATCGGCATAGCGCTTTGATTGTTCCGCAAAAAATGTATCTTCAGACATTACCGTCCCCTTTGTAATCATCCTTTCAGCTTAGGTTGCAGTGCAGCAAAACTCAATAGGTATCATCACCCTGTATGCCAAATACATTAACATGCACTGTAGTACATCACAGCTTTATGAAAGAATTAATACTAAGCCCAGACAAAAAACAGTAAGACCCATGCCCAGCCATACAATGCCAGCGCCAATGCCGCCATGGTCAGAGCCCCCAGCCGCGGCAACCATTGCTGTGAGCGCTGGCCGGACAACCGCCAGAATAACCGCAGCGACCAAAGCAGGGACAAGCTGATGAGCACCGCCCGGACTGCCGGTGCCCAGCCCGTTGCCACGCCTTCGTGCTTGAGCAGATTCAC
>JBOFGM010000516.1:0-3006 GCA_051649105.1 Iodobacter sp.
AGCAAAACCGGCTCCATCGACAGCGATAATTTCCCCGATTCAATCAGTGCTAAATCGAGAATCTCATTAATCAATTCCAGTAAATACCAGCCGGCTTGCAAGATTTGATCCAGACTGCGCTTTTGATTGGGTGTGGGCGCGGGTGAGCCTGATTCCAGCAACTGGGCAAACCCCAGAATGGCACTTAATGGAGTACGCAGCTCATGGCTCATACTGGAAAGAAAATCAGATTTGGCCTGATTGGCTTTTTCGGCGGCTAATTTGGCCAACTCCAATTCAACATTATTGTCTTCCAGCGCCTGATCGACCCGTTTGCGTTCGGTGACATCGCGGGCGGCGGCAAAGACGCCCTGCAGATTCCGTTCCCGGTCATAAAACGTCGTCGCGTTATACGAGACAACGGTTTGCTTGCCATCCCAGGCCCGCACCGTCAGCTCATAATTGGTCAGCTTGTTTTCACTCAGTGCGCGTTTAATGGCGGCTTCGGCGCGATCCGGATCGGTAAAAAAACTCTTGCAGGGCGCGCCGATCAGCTCGTCACGCGTGCAACCGGTGAGGGCTTCCATTTGCTTGTTCACATCAGAGATAATCCCGGCCGGATCGGTGGTCATAATGGCATCGATATTCGCTTCGATCAGCGAGCGGGTATAGAACTGCTGGTCGCGCAGCCGCTGATCCAGTTTTTTCTGTTCCGCTTCGACTTGTTTACGTGCCGTATTATCGGTGCCGATCAGCAGATAGCCGATGATCACCCCTGGCTCATCGCGCAGCGCTGTTACCGAAACGAGCGCTGGAAAACGACTGCCGTCTTCGCGGATATAGGTGAGTTCGTAAATATCCTCAATCCCCCGTGATGCTTTAAAGACCAGGGCTTCAAAGCCCGGGGTAATGGTCTCGCCCAGCTCCTGGCTTAACGCCACGGCGCGCGCGATGACTTCTTTGGGGTCGGAAATATCGGCCGGAGTGATTTTGTTGACCACATCAATGGCGGCATAACCGAGCATGCGCTCAGCGCCCACATTAAAAATCTGAATAACGCCTTTGGCATCTGTTGCAATACTGGAGAAATTGGCGCTATTAAAAATAGCATCTTGCAGCGCACTGGTTTTAATTAATGCTTCTTCACGCTGGCTATCAATAAAACCTTTTTCATGCCAATGGGGTGCCGGAAGGGATTTTAGTGTCTGTGTCATTTGATATGCCTTGTTAATAAGCGGGCATCCCCTCATTTACACAGGCTGGATATATATTTGCCGAGGTGGATTAAAGCTCAATATCCGGTGAGTACAAGATAAATGCGGGCTGAGAACAGGCCGGAATATCAGCTGATTATGAAAGGTGCAAGCGATTTAGTCTGTGCGATAGCGAACATAGCAAAATAATCAGGGGTCATTAATGTGCATGGCCATACATGCTCAGAGTTGTTTGCCCTGTATTTACAGGGTCTTTTTAAGTAGGTTCGATAACGAACAGACGATGCGTCTGATTGGCCTGCATAGTGGTCAATTACACTGGTATTGCTTTTTTATTGGCAATACCAAAGTCACGCTTAAAGGACTGTTATGAAAAATGAAAATACAGATCAATCGTACCCGGTTATTCCGGCCCCAATCACCCCTATGCCGGTTTTTTTGGCTGTTTTGGATAAAAACGCACGTCATTCGCATGCTGAACGTCAACAGCATAATGAAAGGAGATTCTTGCACTTATGATTTAAGTATTTTTTTGTTATTCCTATTTCTATTATTATTTTTACTGCTTTTATCATGTCCTGATTACTAACGTATAACAATATTTAACATCGGTTTTAATTTCTTTTATCAATTAAAGAAAGGACATACCTGTTATGTATAAAATTACCACTACCGACAATACAGACCTTTATGTGAAAGACTGGGGGACGGGCCAGCCCGTTATTTTATTAGCGGGCTGGCCTTTGTCTTCTGATAGCTGGGATGACCAGGCCATGGCACTGGCAGAGGCCGGGCATCGTGTGATCAGCTATGACCGGCGCGGATTTGGCCGCTCTTCGCAACCCTGGACGGGTTACGACTATGACACTTTAGCCGACGATCTGGCCGCAGTGATTAAGCAGCTGGCCATTGACGATGTGATTTTAGTAGGCTTTTCAATGGGCGGTGGCGAGGTGGCACGATATATGTCACGCCATGGCGGAAAGTCGGTCAGTAAAGCGGTACTGATCTCGTCGGTGGTGCCTTCTATGCTTAAAACCCCCGACAATCCATTTGGCATGGATGACGCTGATTTTTATAAAATGAGCCTGAATATCAATGCGGATCGGGCAAAGTTCTTTGCCGGGTTTTTTAATACATTTTTTGGTGTTGGATTAATTGCGCAGCCGGTAAGCAATGAGCTGATTGATTGGGCCCGGAATATGGCAATGCAGGCCAGTTTAAAAGCAACATTAGCGTGTATGCATTCATTTTCCACCACCGACTTTAATGCCGATTTAGCCGCGTTTAATGTGCCAGTTCTGGTGATTCATGGGGCCGACGATAAAATCGTTCCTGTTGAGATCGGGATGGCCGCCGCCAAAGCAATTGCCAATTCAACGTTTGTTGTATATGAAAATGCGCCGCATGGCCTGTTTGCCACGGATAAAGATCAGCTCAGCAGCGACTTGCTCTATTTCTTTCATTCGCCCAAAGATTAAAGAGCCGGGGGCGGAGAGATCCGCCTCCACAGATGAATGATCCATAAATCAGCAGATTAAAGTCAGACATCATTGTTTTTAACGCGGAATCTGATTCTGCAAAATATTGAATTGAAATAGCTACGGTGCTTCAGGTTTGGGCTGAGCGGCAGTCACACGCCAGATGGCATTGCCAACGTCATCGGCCACCAATAAGGCACCTTGTTGATCGAGTACCACCCCAGCGGGCCGGCCATAGGCCTGACCTTCGCTGTTTAAAAAACCGGTCAGAATATCCGTCGTAACATTTCCTGCTGGGTTTCCAGCAGAAAAAGGGACGAATATCACTTTAT
>JBOFGM010000517.1:0-3441 GCA_051649105.1 Iodobacter sp.
TGTTGCTGCAAAAAATCACGCATCACAAGGCAGAGGCCACAATATTCCCGGCCGTATAATTTAAGCTCAATCATTTTGCCGGTGCGCGCAAAGTAAGGTACATCGAACCATCGCCGCGGATCACCCGCAAGGCTGTGGATTCATTGGCCTTTAATGCGGTCAGGGCTTGTTTAAGCTGATTTAAGCTGACAAGTTCCTGATTGCCCACACCCACAATCAAATCCCCTGGCTGTAAACCTGCCTTGGCACCCGCCCCGCGAACAGCCTGCACCTGAACGGCAAACTTTAAACCCATGGGTTTTAACTGAACGGCATCCAGTGCCTGCAGGGACAGACCAAAACGCCCGCCTTCATCATTCTGATTGCCACCGCGATATTCGCGCTCTGCACTGACACGGTCGGACTGCTCCAGCACCCCGATGGTCACGCTGACATCACGCAGGGCTTTATCCCGCCAGATTTGCACCGGCACTTTCGTTCCCGGTCGCACCGAAGCCACAAACTTAGGCAGATCAGCCGATTCACTAATCGCCTTGCCATTAAATTTAATAATCACGTCACCAGGCTTTAACCCTGCCTTATCGGCCGGACCATCTTTTTCCACGCTGGCGAGCAATGCGCCATTGGCTTTGGCAAGGCCAAAACTCTTAGCCAGATCTTCGTTCAGTTCCTGAATTACCACACCCACACGGCCACGGGTCACTTTGCCGGTGGCTTTGAGCTCATCAGCCACCTTCATGACGACATCCACCGGAATGGAGAATGACAAACCCATAAATCCACCGGAGCGGCTATAGATTTGCGAATTAATCCCAACCACTTCTCCGGCCATATTAAAAAGCGGCCCGCCGGAGTTTCCCGGGTTAATCGCGACATCGGTCTGGATAAACGGCACAAAATTTTCATCAGGCAGGCTGCGGCCCTTGGCCGAAACAATCCCTGCCGTCACGGTATTATCAAAGCCAAAGGGTGAGCCAATAGCTACCACCCATTCGCCAACTTTCAACTTATTGGCGTCGCCCAGATTCACCTTAGGCAGGCCTGATGCTTCGATTTTCAGCAAGGCCACATCGGTGCGTGCATCCGAACCGATCACCCGGGCTTTAAAGGTACGTTTATCCGTCAGTTTGACGGTAATTTCATCGGCCTGAGCAATCACATGGGCATTGGTCAGAATATAGCCATCGGACGCCATAATAAAACCAGACCCCAGTGACTGAGCCTGACGCTCGCGCGGCTGACCATTACGGGGCATCATGCGGGGAACCGGAAAACCAAAACGACGGAAAATATCCATTCCGTCATCATCGCCCTGCATGGCAGGTACTTCTTTAATCGTGGAGGTGGTGGAAATATTAACCACCGCCCGGCCTTCTTTCTCTACCAGCTGCGTAAAATCCGGCAGATTTGATGCGGCATAGGACGTGGAGACAAAACCGAAGGTTAAGCCAATAAGTAATTTTTTCATCATGGTTTACGTTTCATCTGACAAGGGCTAAGAAACGGCGGGCTGTTTTTACCCGCCACAATGACTGGCTCGGCTGACGCGGCCAGTTTTCGTTGCTGCTTAAGCAGCAAAAAACCAACTACAAATCCTGAAAATCCACCCAACAGAGAAAATGCAGCCGATTGCGGTGCCAGCCACTGACCCAGCCAGGCACCAAAAATCAGCAGGATCAGCGGCACACCATAAGCCCAGAGTGCAGTTTTAAGCAGCTGCTGCTCTTCAATGGCCACCGTGACCAGATCCCCAACCAGGAAGGCCGAAGGATTTTTTACCCGGAAGCCATCCTGTGAGGATGAAAACATCCGGCTGACCGCAACAGACTTGCACCCTTTCTCAGGGTCACACTGCCCGCAAGGCGTGTGCGGTTTAATTTTAACCCAGGCATGAGCACCATCGAGCCGGATCACCTGCGCTTCAGTTTCTATCATGGCAACATCACGATTTAGGATTAAACGCCTGAGCAAAAGACTTAACGGCGTCCCCTGGCACTTCGCCCAGCACCGTAATCATTTTGCCATCCACGATACGCACATACATATGCATCGCACCCTGATGGGAAGCCCCTTCTTTAACATCGGCGGCGGCAGGCTCTAAAAACACAGAAACCGTCACTAAGCCATCACTGTAAAGATGCTGCACCACCGGCATTTCTTTGCCGCTTAAGCTGCGTTGCATACTTTTCAGAAAACGAAAGCCGCGCGGAATATGCTCAATCACCCAAAGCGGCTCAGCCGGAGCGCTGGCCACACCCTGATTGGATTCCACTACTACCGATCGCAGAGGGTTGACCGGATTTAACATCGCCCGGTCCACCTTACCCAGAACCAGCTGAGAAAACACAAATAACTCGACGGGCTGCGCATAAGGGCCCAAACGCTCTGATTTCAGAATCAGCCCGCTGTCGGTATGCATCCACAGCCGCAAGGGAAAACGATAGCCGTCCCGGGGTTCCAGCTCATACACCTGAGCATTCAGACCAGCAACCCGCTCCATCACCGTTTTTTTAAGCTTGTAATTAACCAGTACAGAATCAACATTTTCCGGCAATTGCTGGGGGAATAATTTAGAGCTGAAGCGACGATCCAAAGAAACCTGGCGCTTGGAGGGCAGATAAATACTGACCGTATCACCCTTGCGGTAGTACTCACGCCGCGGGCCGTCCAGGGATTCGCGCCGCTCTTCCTCAACGCGGTCATGATTCATCACATGCACAATACGGAATGTTTCAGTCGAATCGCCATGCTGATGCGTAAACAAGCCCTGAAAATCATTTTGCTTTGCCGCTGACACCATATGGTTTAAGACAATGACCGCATCAGAATTGCTCAGCTCTGATGCCGCCCATGCCGAAACCGGCAAAAACAAACTGGCGCAAAGCACCAGAGGTTTTAATCTATCCAGCAAATCGCTCATTTAACGCACATTCTCCGTGCCAAAATCCGCATAAACGATATCCCGCTCTGCCAGTACATTGCCAGATTCCTGGCTATGGGCCGCTAAATAGGCACGAACTGCGGGAATTTTATTAACAGATTTTACATTTTGTACAGCAACGACAGAGGGCGCATGCACAGGCACCACACTCGACTGCCAGGCGGCCACACCTACAAACGCAATTGACGCGGCAGCGGTCAATGGCACGAGCAGCTTCTTCATCACCGAACTGCGCTTCATACGCTGCGGAGCCACAATGGTCGGCTCGGCAGCAAGGCGTTCGGAAAAATTCTTCATAAATTGCGGGGACAGAATCGGATGATCCTGCATGCTGTCGCTGACCTGATGCCAGTCTGCCCACGCCTGATCCAAATCGGGATTCCGTTTCATTTCACGCAGCAGTACCTCAATCTGCGTGGAGTCCAGTTCGCCATCCATCAAGGCGGAAAGTTTTTCTTTCATCACATAAACCTCTCATATCCTGTTGAAGCCTACCAGCG
>JBOFGM010000518.1:0-16721 GCA_051649105.1 Iodobacter sp.
GGCCACTTTTATCCATGGCCCGCATTCCGCTGACCAGGGAATCTTCCATGGCCTGGCGCAGCGCCGTTTCTGCCCGCAGCCGGGATTCGGCCTCGGAGCGCACCCGCATCACCCGGTGCAGCAGGGCGGTGGAGGCCAGCATACCGATGGCCAGCGCCAGTAAGACCCAGGGCAGGGATTCTGTCAGCCGGTGGCGTGGCACATGATATAGCTCAGCCTGCACCGAGAGGCCCAGAGGGGGCGTATCGAGCGCCAGCCGCATGCTCAGGCCGCTTGGATCCAGCTGGCGGCTGGATTTGGAGGCCAGCGGCAGATAGTTGTGATTAACCAGCATCACCTGATAGCGCTGGGCAATCCACCAGGGCACCTGTTGCTGTAATAAGCGCTCAAAAGACAGTGTGGCGACAATAAAGTGCTGGCCGTCTGACATGGGAACGGCGTATTGCGCCAGCGGCGGATCACCGGCCGCAGTATGCAGCATGCTCCAGCCGCTTTCGCCGTTAAAAGGCATGGGTTTTTGCTGGGGAGCGGACCACCAGATGCTGGAATCCTGCTGGTTTCTGATCACTAAGCTGACAATTTCCGGGCTGTTTTGAATCAGGGAGAAAGCCCGCGCCTGAAACAGCGCCGACTGTTTGCCAAAGTCCGTGGCCGCCATCGCCAGCAGGGCATCGGTATCGGCCACCACCTGTTGCTGCAGGGCTTGTTTTTGCCAGAGCAAATCTTGTTCTAACTGGTTAGCGCGCTGTTTTTGCCCCTCATCGGACGTCACCAGCAGCCAGCTGGCAAACGCCAGGGTAAACAGTGCCGCAATCAGGCCGGGCAGTAATTGCAGCCAGCGGCTGAAGCGGGGAGTGAGGGTAATAGAGTGCAGAGTCAAAAGGATTGGCCCAGTCGCCCCGAATAAGTTCGGGTATCCGTTGATGAAAGACTGATTATCCACGGTTGTCAGCTATTGTCCAGGAAAGACCGGGGGCTGTGGTCAGTTCAGACGGGCAAAAAGGCCGCGGCCCTGCGGCGGGTGTGCTGCAGGGCCGGGTAAAAACTCAGGCAAGAACCGGGTTGATCAGCTTGTCGCCACGGGCATAGGCGCTGACTTCGCACAGTACGGTGTCGGCGATGTTTTCGAGGGCTTCATTGGTTAAAAAGCCCTGATGCGAGGTGATCATGACATTAGGAAAGGTGGTCAGCCGGGCCAGCACATCGTCTTCCAGTGCCGAGCCGGATAAGTCTTCAAAGAAGACCCCTTCTTCATATTCATAAACATCCAGCCCCACACCCCCGATCTGGCCGCTTTTCAGTGCGGCAAGCAGGGCGCTGGTATCAATTAAACCACCGCGGCTGGTATTGATCACCACGGCACCGGGCTTCATTTCTGCCAGTGTTTGCGCATTAATCATATGGCCGGTTTCGGGGGTCAGCGGGGTATGCAGGGAAATAATATCGGACTGAGCCAGCAGCTCTTTAAAAGAAACAAATTCGCAGCCCAGCTCTTTAGCGCGCTCAGGCGATGGAAAACGGTCAAAGGCGATGACTTTACAGCCAAAACCATGGGCAATAGCCATGGTGGCGGCCCCGATTTTACCGGCCCCAATCACGCCAAAGGTGCGGCCATGCAGATTAAAACCGACCAGCCCGTCCAGAGAAAAGTTGCCTTCCCGCACACGGTTATAAGCGCGGTGCGTTTTGCGGGACAGGGTGAGCAGCAGGGCAAAGACGTGTTCTGCCACGGCTTCGGGTGAATAAGCCGGTACGCGGGTCACCAGAATGCCTGCCTCGGCGGCTGCGGCCAGATCGACGCTGTTGACGCCAGAGCAGCGCAAAGCCACCAGTTTAACGCCCAGTTTGCTGAGTTGTTTCAGTGTGGCGGCATCCACCCGGTCGTTTACAAAGGGGCAGACCACTTCACAGCCTGCGGCCAGTGCGGCGGTTTGAATACTGAGCCGGTCTTCAAAAAAAACCAGCTCATGGCCATGTTGTTTGTTGGCGCGGTTCAGTGAGGCGCGGTCATATCGTTTGCTGTCAAAAACGGCAATTCGCATGGGGAAATCCAGGTTTTGTACATTATTTTTAAAAGCAGCACTGGCTATAGTTTCAGAACTGAATCCGGCCAATGCGGTACAGATTCAGCCCTGAAAGTGCAGTCAATTCTTGCCGTTAACCGGCCTGCCGGATCTTATTGCTCTTTAAACATATGGGTATGGCTGCTGGTCAGCTCGCGGCCTTTCCAGAAAAAACCAGAAATTTTAGCGGTCAGCACATCGGCGGCGGCGGCGCTGTCGGTCAGTAATTGCACCACGGCCAGCGCGGTGTCGTTACCGCCATCGGTGATGGTAATCACACCAAATTCATTAAGACCAATGTCGTTTGTCAGCAGTGTTTTTACATCTTCAGCAGTGCTTTCTGACGGGAGATTACCGATCACAAATTGCATGATTTAATTCCTTAAACGAAGAGACGTTAGCGATTCCTGCCGGCAGATTTGCGCAGCTGGTTAAACTGATCTGCTTTAGTGGTACCCAGCCAGCCCGGAGCAATGGCTTCCAGTGCCGCAGGCTGCCAGTTTAATTCTTTTGCAAAACCAGCCGGATCCACATTATCAACTTTTAATGAATCCAGATTGTCGTGGCTTAGCGGCGGATTGGGTAACAGGCTCATGACAGTAGCTTGCACCCGCGCCAGAGCGTTGGGTAAGGAAATAATTGGGCGACAAACGCCGGTGATTTGTGCTGTATAGCGCACCAGTTCAGCCAGTGTATAAACTTTTGGCCCGACCAGGCTCAGTGTTTTACCAATCAGGTTGTTATCTTCCACACCCGCGGCAAAGGCTCGGCAGACATCCTGCACCCAGACGGGCTGAAAGCGGGTCTTTGCACCGGCCAGCGGCACAAAGGGGGCAATTTTAAGCAGGGCGGCAAAAAGATTAAGAAACTGATCGTCCTCGCCAAAAACAACAGATGGACGGTAGATGGTCCAGTCCAGCAGGCTGGCCCGAACCCGGGCTTCTGCTTCACCTTTGCTGCGCTGATAGATCGACGGGCCATAAATATCGGCCCCTAATGCGCTCATATGCAAATAGCGGCTGACCCCCAGCTCGGTACAGGCGGCAATAATTTTTTCGGTCAGCGTAACGTGCGCTTTGTGAAAGCTGGCTTCATTGCCTTGTAAAACACCCACCAGATTAATCACCACGTCCTGCCCTGCAACCAGCCGGGCAAGGGTGGCATCGTCATTGATATCGGCACTGACCAGATTCAGCAGCGGCAGCGGTAATAAATCGCGGCGTTTTTGCTCCCGGTGCCGGGTGGGCAGAGTCACGCTATAGCCCGCTTTTGCCAGTCTGGCAGCAAGCTGGCTGCCAATAAATCCACTGCCACCAATCAGTAATATCTTTTTCATATCCCTGTTCCTAAGGTGCGTCTACCGTTTTGCCATTGGCTGAAACAGTTGAAATTCTTTGTTTCAGCGGCATGCCTTTGCCTTCAAAAGCATGGGCGTAGTGAATGGCGTTGGCCATTACTTTTTTGACATAGTCCCGGGTTTCATTAAATGGAATGGTTTCAATATAAATCACACCATTTAATTCCTGCCCCGATTGCCATGCTCTGGCGCGGCCAGGGCCTGCGTTATAACCGGCCGTGGCCAGAATCTGGTTGTCGTCCAGCCGCTCCCAGATATAGCGTAAGTAAAAGGTGCCAAAGCTGATATTGGTATCCAGATCATTGACATCGGCCGGATTAAAGTTCTTTTTGCCCATTTTGCCAGCCACCCATTTGGCGGTGCCCGGCATCAGTTGCATCAATCCGCTGGCCCCGACTCCCGAGCGGGCAATGCTGACAAAGCGGCTTTCCTGACGCATCAGCCCGTAAACCCAGGCCGGATCCAGCCCTTCATTTTTGGCGGCGGGTTCAATCCGCTCGCGGTAAGGGGTGGGATAGCGCAGTGCAAAGTCATGAATCTGACGGGTGCGCTCGGCAGAATAAATGGAGCGGTCAAACCAGTCCTGGCGGCGTGCCAATTCAGATGCGGCCAGCAGCTGCTGATCACTCAGGCCTCGCATGGCCCAGTTCCATTCCCGGATGGCTTCCAGACGCCAGTCCTGATCGATCAGCGCCAGAGCGCGCTGAACGCCGGGCAGATTGCGTACCTGTTTAATTTCTTCTGATGTGGCTTTATAGCGCGGATTAGCGTTTTCCAGTGTGGGGCCCAGCTCTTCTCTGGAAAGCATTCCATAAAAATCATTGCTTTCGGCCGCACTGGCCCAGAGCTGATTGGCTTCCAGCGTTTTATTCTGGCCTTTTAAAATATAGGCCTTCCAATAGAGCCAGCTGCTTTCTTGCTGCTCTTTAGCGGGCAGCGCTTCGATACGGCTCAGTACGGTCGTCCAGTCAGAAAAACGCAGCGCGGCACGGATCGCCCAGGCACGGTCTTCACCGTCCATGCCCTGAGTGGTTCCCTTCGCCAGCCAGGCAGAAGCCTGAGCATGCTGCTTTTTGGCGGCAATTAAACCCAGTTGCTGCCAGGCATAGCGGCGGTCGGCTTCGGGAAGCTGGCTTTCCATATTGCCCAGCAGGCTGGCGGCACGATCAGGGTTGCTGCGGGCCACCCGGGTAAGGGCATAGATGGCCAGCTCACGCCCGGCCGGGCCGGACAGCTGCAGTTTGCCCAGCTGAGTTTCCGGATTGGCGGTTATGGCATTCATATTTTTAGCGGCCAGTTCGGGCGGAAAACCTACCCTTGAGCCCAGCTGACGGGCCAGATCGGTGCGGTTGTCCGCCAGCGCCAGGCGGATTCTTGCCCAGCCATCGGCTTTATTGAGCTGATCGCTGTCAAATAAGGCATCAAATACCGGGTTACAGGCTTCGGCCTGCGGTTTGGCAGAGAACCACAGGGCTTTGGCTTCCAGCAGGGGGCCTCGTTCATTGCGGGCCAGGGCCGCCTGAGCGCGCAGGCATTGCAGCTCATTGGTCAGATTATCTGTTTTGCTGTATTCGGCTTCAAAACTTTCCCAGCTTTTACGCCGGCCCAGCTCTTTCAGCCATTCGCCACGAAAGCGTTCCGCCAGCGGGCTGTTGTCGTAGCTTTTTAAAAAGCTTTGGGCATCATTTTCGGTCACGCTGCCAAGCTGGGTGCTCAGCCAGTAATAACGCGGATACATTTCCAGCGCCTCGCCCGAGCTGGCATCGGCCAGTTTGGCAATGGCGGGTAAATTCCGGCTGCGTGCCGCTTCCCGCAGGGAGGACAGATCCAGCCGTGCATGGGCGCTGGCAGAAAGGGTAAGCGACGCAATAAGTAATAGTTTTTTCATGATTCTTTCGGAATGTTAAGCAGCTTAGCTTGAAGGATAACCGGGTCGGGGTCTGAGCAGTTTATCCATTGTAAAACAGAGAAATTACTTTCCGTACTTTGATAAAGGGGTATTTTGTCCGGCAGTCAGCATACTAACAGCGTATTGCAACAGATCTGACATGGCACTCAAGGCCTCTGCGGTCTACTTTTAATAAGATAGTTCAGCCTGCCCGTCGTCTGTTTAAAAAAAACTTTCCTATTGATCTGGAATAAAGACCCGATGTCGCGACGAATTTTCCAATTACTAGTGGGAAAGCGAACTGCGTTTTCGCTGAAAGCAGCTTATGCGCTGCTGATCGTCGTCTGTATATCGGCTTTTTGGGCCGG
Organism: Iodobacter sp.; assembly: GCA_051649105.1. Lineage (GTDB taxonomy): Bacteria > Pseudomonadota > Gammaproteobacteria > Burkholderiales > Chitinibacteraceae > Iodobacter. Next base: position 5,677 of record JBOFGM010000518.1, read on the forward strand.
ATCTTTGTACGTCCTGTTTTTGATTGCATTGGGATTATTGTTGCTGGCGGCCTTGTTCTGGTCACAAATCAAGGCAGAGCAGGCCGGGCTTAAAGTGCAAACCCGGCAAATCCTGGTTTTACTGGATAAAAATGAGGATTTGAGCCGCGCCACTCTGGCGCTGGAGCAAGCCCGCTCAGAGGCCGTGGCCGCTCATCAGCAGATGGTGGAAATGTCCGAAGCCTTGCCGCTGGTGGTGTTTCAGATGCAAACCTCGGCTGAAGGAATACATCATTATCATTTTATTAATCAGCGGGTGGAAGAAATCCTTGGCGTCAGCGCCGCAGAATTAATGCAGGATCCTGAGCTGCGCTGGCGGTATGTGCATGATGATGATCAGGGCGTTGCCCGGCAGGCCTTGCGCCAGGCTTCGGCGCAGATCCGTGCCGGTGCCGAGCCGCAAAAACTTGAAATCACTCTGCGGCTGGTTTTACAGGATCAGCTGCGCTGGCTGTTGTTTATCGGGCGGCCATCGGTTTTGCAGGCCGATCAGTCGGTGATCTGGAATGGTTATTATCAGGATATTACTGAGCGTAAATATAGTGAGGACGAGCTGCGTGAAAGCGAGGCTTATAACAAAATGTTATTTCAGCAGTCGCATCGTCCGCTGGTGGTGCATGATCCTGAGGTGAATGGCTTTATTGATTGCAATGAGGCCGCCGTCAAAATATATGGTTTTTCCAGCCGGGAAGAAGTACTGGGGAAAACGCCGCTGGATGTTTCCGCGCCCTTTCAATATGACGGCACGGACAGTAAAACGGCGATGGAGCGGCAGGATCATTCGGTGCTGAACCGTGGCATGGAGGTGTTTGAATGGCGGCATCAGCGGGCCAATGGCGAGATCTGGGATGCCATGGTTTATCTGATGGAATTTAACTACCATGGACGCAAATTATTGCAATTTACGCTGGACGATATTACCGAGCGTAAACGCGATGAAAAGAAAATATTATTTAACCGCTTTGTAGTGGAAAACTCCGGCCCGATGCTATGGCTGGATCCCGCCACGGCACAGGTTAAATATGCCAATAAGGCGGCCATTGAATATCTGGGCTATCCGGGCGATGAGTTGCTGAATCTGACTGTGCCGGATTTTGATCCGGACTTTAATCTGGAGCGCTATTTGCAGTCGATCCGGGTTTTACGTGAAACCGGAAAACCACATACTTTTGAAACGCGACACCGCTGTGCCGACGGGCGGATATTAAGAGTGGAAATTACTTCTTCACTGGCAGAAGACGATGAGCAGGTTTTGGTGATTGCCAGCAGTAAAGATATTACCGCCCAGAAAATTGCAGAGGCGGCCATGCTGCATGCCCGGGTGATTGCCGAAGAAGCGGTGCAAATTAAATCTGATTTCTTAGCCAATATGAGCCATGAAATCCGTACGCCTCTGAATGCCATTATTGGTTTAAGTCATTTGGTGCTTAAAACAGAATTAAATATGCGTCAGCAGGATTATTTGCAGAAAATACAGCAATCTGGTCAGCATTTGTTGGGGATAATTAATGATATTCTTGATTTTTCTAAAATTGAATCTGGTAAATTAAATATTGAATGCAGTGAATTTAAACTGGATGAATTATTAAATAATGTAGCCAGCCTGATTGCTGAAAAAATAAGTGCTAAAAATATTGAGCTTATTTTTGATATCGGGGCGGATGTGCCGGTTGGTTTAATCGGTGATGCTTTGCGTCTGAGTCAGATCTTAATTAACTATACCAATAATGCGGTTAAGTTTACCGATCAGGGTGAAATCAAGATTGTGATTCGCACCAGGGAAGTCAGTAATAACGGGGTTCTGCTGCATTTCTCAGTTAAAGACACCGGCATTGGTTTGACTCCGGAGCAGGCAGGGCAGCTGTTTCAAAGTTTTCAGCAGGCCGATACCTCGACCTCGCGTAAATATGGCGGTACGGGTTTAGGATTGGCTATTTCTAAAAAACTGGCTGGTTTAATGGGCGGCGAGGTTGGCGTGGAAAGCGAATATGGTCGTGGCTCTGATTTTTGGTTTACAGCCCGCTTAGGCATTGGCCGCCAGATACGCCCTGATCTTTTACCCCGGCTGGATTTACGGGGCCGGCGGGTTCTGGTTGTGGATGACAATCACAGCGCCCGTACCGTGCTGGCGGATATGCTGAGCGGGATGAATTTGATTGTCAGTAAAGCAGAGTCTGGTGCCCAGGCCATTCAGGCGGTGCAGCGTGCAGAGCCCCTGTTTGATCTGATCCTGCTGGACTGGCAAATGCCGGGAATGAACGGGATTGAAACCGCCCGGCAGATTCAGCGCCTGCTATTAAATCCGCCGCCGCGAATCGTCATGGTAACGGCTTATAGCCGGGACGATGTTTTGCCGCAATGCAAAGAAACAGGTATTGAATATGTTTTAACTAAACCTGTTAATGCCTCTGTATTGTTAGATGTTTTAATGAATTTATCTGGTGATAATCCACCCGCTATAAGCAGCCCCGCCGCGATTCAAAATAAAATAATGGCCGGTTCGCGTATTTTATTGGCAGAAGATAATTTAATTAACCAGATGGTGGCGGCTGAATTATTAAGAGATGCAGGCTTTTTGGTGGATGTGGCCGCTAATGGATTGATTGCCTTAGAAATGGCACAGACAAAAGCTTATGATCTGGTGCTGATGGATATGCAAATGCCGGTTATGGATGGCCTGGAGGCAACCCGCCGCTTAGCGGCATTGCCGGAGCTGGTGCTGTTGCCGGTGGTGGCCATGACGGCCAATGCGATGCAGGCAGACCGCGAACGTTGTCTGGCCGCCGGGATGGTGGATTTTGTCACAAAGCCGATTGAACCGGAGGCGCTTTTCAATACTCTGCAGCGCTGGATCCGCCCTGGCCATAAGACCACGGTTTTACCGGCTTCTGTTGCCGGGCTGGATCGTGCTGCCGGCCTTGCCTGTGCAAAGGGCAGTGAGGCGCACTATCTGGCGGTATTACAGGCCTTTGTTTTCCGGCAGAGCACGGCGGCGGAAGAGATCCGGCAGGCTCTGGCGCAAAATAATCCGGTCGGGGCCGGGCAACTGGCCGCGGTTCTATGCCGCTGGGCAGAATATGCCGGAGCCACCAGTTTGCAGCGGGTGGCGCGGGTGGTTGCAGAAGAGATCAGTGGCGAAAAATGGCGGGAAGAAACGCTGTCGGTATTGCAATCGTCTTTAAGTAAGCAACTGGCCTTGATTCGTGCTGCGCTTAATGAGCACTGAGGCGCGAGGCTGCGGCGCTGTGGGAATCCGCCGGGCGGCGCAAATAATACGCAGGTGAAATGCTGATTTAGTCGGTTTTGCCATTCCCGTGCAGGCGGAAATCCGGCATTGGTGCCGGACTCCGGATAAAAAGTACGGGGATGACGATTTAATCCGCGTTTTCTTTAGCTAAGTATTCCCGCCGGATTTACTGTGCTCCTATCTCCCGATGAAGGGTAAAAGCAAGTAGAATCAGGGTGTTTAAGAAAATTAGAATAGCTGGAACATTTAAATGCTGACTTTCCAAGAAATTCTGCTCACGTTGCAACACTATTGGGCCCGCAATGGTTGCGCTCTGCTGCAGCCTTACGATATTGAAGTGGGTGCGGGTACCTTTCACACCGCTACCTTTTTGCGCTCGCTGGGCCCTGAACCTTGGAATGCTGCCTATGTGCAGCCTTCACGCCGCCCTAAAGACGGCCGCTATGGTGAAAATCCAAATCGCTTGCAGCACTATTATCAGTTTCAGGTGGCTTTAAAACCGTCACCGGACAATATCCAGGATCTGTATCTGGGCAGTTTGCGTGAGCTGGGGATTGATACCTCGGTACACGATATCCGCTTTGTGGAAGACGACTGGGAAAGCCCGACACTGGGTGCCTGGGGTCTGGGCTGGGAAGTATGGCTGAACGGTATGGAAGTGACTCAGTTCACTTATTTCCAGCAGGTCGGCGGTATTGATTGCAAGCCGGTATTGGGTGAAATCACTTACGGCGTTGAACGTCTGGCCATGTATTTGCAAGGCGTGGAAAACGTTTACGATCTGGTATGGACCGTGTATCCGAATGGTCAGAAAGTGACTTACGGCGATATCTACCATCAAAATGAAGTTGAGCAATCAACCTATAACTTTGAACATGCCAATGTTCCGCTGTTGCTGGATTTATTTAATAAATTTGAAGGCGAAGCGGCGCGGCTGATTGAAGAAAATCTGGCGCTGCCAGGTTACGAGATGGTGATGAAATGCTCACACGTCTTTAACCTGCTGGATGCCCGTGGTGCGATCTCGGTAACCGAGCGTGCGGCTTATATTGGCCGTGTCCGGACCTTATCTCGTCTCGTGGCCCGTGCTTATTATGATTCACGTGAAGCGCTCGGCTTCCCGATGTGTCAGACCCCTTCGGTTTAGGGTGATGCCGATGCTCCGCTATCTGCTGTTAATTACGCTGCTTGCCGGCTGCGGGAAATTTGAGGATGAGGTCTATGGCCCGCTGGAAATTCCCAAAGAAGGTGACTGGCGCAGTTACGGCACGATGGCGGACTATGAAATGCTGGTTGATGTAAAGTCCATTACGCATGACGACGATTACGCGCCGACCAAATATACCTATGTCTGGTTGCTGCAGAAGTTTAATCAGGATCAGACGGATGAAATCACCAAAGAGAAATATCGCCTGAAGTATGCACGGCATGCCATTCATTGCCCGTCAGGAAAAATGGCGGGCGTTTTAAGTGATTTGCGCGATGTGGATAACCATCAGGTGGCGCGCTACGATATTCCTGGTTATCAGTGGGAGTTCGATCAGCCCGCACCCAATAGCTTTGGCGCCGATTTTGTTCGCCAAGTCTGCAAAATAATGGCCGAGAAAGAAGCTAAAGCTAAATCTGAAGAGAATTAAATCCTATGACAATATCTGATTCAATTAATAAAACACTGCTGATAGAAATCTTTACCGAAGAGCTGCCACCGAAAGCATTGCCTAAGCTGGGTGCGGTCTTTGCCAGTGGCATTTTTGATGAGCTGGCTAAGCTGGGCTTTGTGGCAAAAGAGGCTGAAGTTGAATCTTTTGCCAGCCCGCGTCGCCTGGCGGTATCCATTGCGGATGTGCTGGCGGTGCAACCGGATCAGGCGATCGAACGCCGTGGCCCGGCGGTGGCTTCAGGCTTTAAAGATGGCGTGCCAACACCGGCTCTGGCCGGCTTTGCCCGCAGCTGCGGCGTGGATGTTTCTGCTTTGTCGCAAGGCTCGGATGGCAAGCAGGATGTGTTTGTATTCTCATCAGTTAAAACCGGTGAAGCGCTGAGTAAAGTGTTATCGGGCATTATTGAAGCCACACTGAAAAAACTGCCAGCGCCAAAAATGATGCGCTGGGGCGATCGTGATGGTCAGTTTATTCGTCCGGTGCATGGCCTGATTGTATTGCACGGTGAGGATGTGATTCCGGCTAAGGTACTGCACCTGGAAGCCGGCCGCAGCACGCTGGGGCACCGCTTCTTATCGGAAGGCCCGATTGAGCTGGCCAATGCCGATGATTACGCCAGCCGCCTGTTTGATGATGGCTTTGTTGAAGCCAGCTTTGATGCGCGCCGCGCCCTGATTGCCGATCAGCTGAATAATGCCTGCCTTGAACTGAACGCAGAGATTGCACCTTCACCAGGCTTATTGGATGAAGTGACTGCGCTGGTCGAATGGCCGGTGGTTTATACCGGTATTTTCGATGAAGATTTTTTGAATGTGCCGCAGGAATGCCTGATTTTATCTATGCAGCAGCATCAGAAATACTTCCCGCTGCTGGATCAGAACGGCAAATTGCTGCCTAAATTTTTAGTGGTTTCTAATTTAGAAACCCCGGATCCAAGCCATATTATTCATGGCAATGAGCGGGTATTGCGGGCACGTTTATCGGACGCCAAGTTCTTCTTTGAGCAGGATAAAAAGAAAACGCTGGAATCGCGCGTGCCGCAACTGGCCAATGTGGTTTATCACAATAAAATTGGCAGCCAGCTGGAACGGGTGGAACGCCTGCAAAAGATTGCCGGTGCCATCGCCCTGAAACTGGACGCCAGTGTGGCGGACTGCAAACGCGCCGCTTATCTGGCCAAGGCCGATCTGGTCGCCGATATGGTGGGTGAGTTCCCTGAATTGCAAGGCGTGATGGGCATGTATTACGCCCGGATCGACGGCGAAAACGAGCAGGTGGCCAGCGCCGTGGAAGGTCATTACCATCCGCGTTTTGCCGGCGACAGCCTGCCGGTGGGCCCGGTGGCTCAGGCCGTTTCTCTTGCGGATAAGCTGGAATCGATTGTTGGTATTTATGGTATTGGCCTGATTCCAACCGGGGATAAAGATCCGTTTGCCTTACGTCGTGCGGCCCTGGGCGTATTGCGGATGGTGCTGGATTTACCGCTGGATCTGAAAGAATTGCTGAGCCTGACTGCCGAAGCCTTCCCGGCGGGTGTGGTGGCCGAGGGTACCGTTGAGGGTGTGTATGGCTTTATGCTGGACCGCCTGAAAAACTATCTGGCGGCAGATTATCCTGCAGCGGATATCGATGCGGTACTGGCTTTGAAGCCAACGCTGCTGAATGAAATGGTGATTCGCCTGCAAGCGGTTGCTGCCTTTAAAGCCCTGCCGGAAGCGACTGCGCTGGCAGCGGCGAATAAGCGGATCCGCAATATTTTGAAAAAGGTAGAAGGCGATTTACCTGAAATGCAACCGGCGTTGTTTACCGAAGCGGCTGAATCGGCTCTGTATGCTGAATTATTAAAGCTGCAGCCCGTCGTGGCCGCTGCCTTGCAGGGTCAGGATTTTACCGGTGCCCTGAAAGCATTAAGTGCGCTGAAAGAGCCGGTGGATGCCTTCTTTGATTCGGTTATGGTGATGGCAGAAGATCTGGCGGTGCGTGGTAATCGTCAGGCCTTGCTGGCAGCACTGGCCGGCTTAATGAACCGGGTGGCAGAATTATCTCTGCTGGCCGAGTAAAACGGGCTTAATTGGCTGTAAGCAGATATCCGGATGTCTGGCAGGGCGGGGTATGCCATTATGGCTGCCCCGCCTGTTTCGGATTAACAGGCTTATCCAATGAATAATCGGAGTCGCGTATGAAGTTATTAATTCTTGACCGCGACGGCGTAATCAATGAAGACAGCCCGGATTATATTAAAACGCCTGATGAATGGATTCCTGTAGCCGGGAGTCTGGAGGCCATCGGCGAGTTATCCCGTTCCGGCTGGACGATTGTGGTGGCAACCAATCAAAGTGCGATTGGCCGCAAAATGATTGCGGTGGATGACTTAAACCGGATTCATGCCAAAATGCATCGCGCCATTGCCGAGCAGGGTGGCCATGTTGATGCGGTATTTTTCTGTCCTCATACCCCGAATGCAGGTTGCGTCTGTCGTAAGCCCAATCCTGGTATGTTATTAGATATTTCAAGCCGCTTTCATGTGCCTGTGGCACAGCTGATGATGGTGGGCGATTCTTTACGGGATTTACAAGCCATTGCCGCTGTCGGCGGCCGCCCGGTTCTGGTTCGTACCGGGAATGGAATGAAAACAGAACAGAAAGGCCTGCTGCCGGATGGCACACAGGTATTTGATGATTTGGCGGCATTCGCGGCTCATTTGCTGATGCCCGAAGGTGAGGATTAAATGATTTGGTTGCGCTCCATTTTGTATTGGCTGGCTGTACCTGTAGTCACTCCGTTTTTTTGTATCCTCGCTATATTGATTCTTCCGCTGCCACCGGTGCAGCGCTATCGCATTATCCGGGGCTGGTCATGGATTATGCTCAAGTGGCTTAAGCTGACTTGTGGCCTGACTTACCGGGTGGAAGGCCTGGAAAACCTGCCTGACAGCCCCTCTGTTGTGATGTGTAAACATCAGTCCGCATGGGAAACGCTGGCTTTGCAGCATGTCTTTCCGCCGCAAGTATGGGTATTAAAAAAAGAGCTGTTAAAAATGCCCGTTTTTGGCTGGGGTCTTGCCACGCTGTCGCCCATTGCCATTGACCGCTCTAACCGGGCCGAGGCGCAAAAGCAATTGATTGCTCAGGGTAAAGATCGCTTGGCCAAGGGCTTTTGGATTGTGATCTTTCCGGAAGGCACCCGGGTTCCTTCCGGCGGCTATAAGCCTTATAAGCAGGGCGGATCACGACTGGCGCTGGATCTGGAAGTGCCGATTGTGCCGGTTGCAGTGAATTCGGGTGAATTCTGGCCGCGTAATTCATTTTTAAAATGGCCGGGCGAAATCACCATGGTGGTGGGCAAGCCGATTGATCCCACCGGGCGCAGCCCGCAGGATTTAACGCACGAAGTAGAAACCTGGATTGAAAATGAGATCTTGCGTTTCGGTGGCGTTGGCCCTTGTTATTCGCCTAAAAAATGACCGCTCATTTACTGCGGCTGCCAGACCGGGAGCTGCCTTATCGCCTGGAGCGCAGCAGCCGCCGGCGCTCCATTGGTTTAAAAATCACGGCCGACGGGCTGGTTGTGGTGCTGCCTGCGCGGGCTCCGCTGCAGGACGCCGAGCGGGCGATTCAAAGTAAATTAAAGTGGATTCTGGAAAAACTGGCGCTCCCGCAACGAGCCGCCATTGAGCCCCTGGCCGCCGGTGGCAGCGTGTTGTGGCAGGGTGAATACCGGCGTGTTTTGCCGACCAGCGGGCGGACCCGGCTGGAGCCGGATATTTTATATGTCTCGGCGCTCAGCCCCTTGCCCGTTTCGCTGATGCGCTTTTATCAGCGCAGTGCAAAGCCTTATTTTTTGCAAAGACTGGCCTGCTGGAGCGCCCATATGGGGCTGCAGCCGCGGCAATTATTTTTAAGTTCAGCGAAAAGCCGCTGGGGCAGTTGCACCGCCCTTGGCGATATCCGGCTGAACTGGCGTTTAATGCAGGCTCCGCCACAGGTGATTGATTATGTGGTGATTCATGAGCTGGCCCATCTGGCCGAGCTGAATCACTCCCCGCGTTTCTGGGCCATTGTGGCGGCGGCTTGCCCGGACTGGAAGACGCATCGTTTATGGCTGAAACAAAACGGCCCGGCCTTGTTTGCCTGGTAATCAGCCAGCCAAAGCCTGATTTAATGCCTCTCTCGCATAAGCAATGGTTTCTCCTGCCGTTAAGCCAATTCCATTGGGATACTTTTTCCGCCAGTTATCGGCGGCTTTGCCATGCAGCCAGCAGCCGGTCTGGACGGCGGCAAAAGGGCTGAGCCCCTGCGCCACCAGTGCGGCAATGATGCCCGACAGCACATCGCCCTGCCCGGCACCCGACAACGCGGCATTGCCGCTGGCATTGATACTCCAGCTTCCTTGATGACAACAGACCGAGCCCGCACCCTTCAGCAGCACAGTGGCGTTATATTGCAGAGCCAGCGTTTGCGCGGTCTGAATCCGGCTGGCCTGCACCATTTTGCTGGTGGTTTGCAGCAATCTGGCGGCCTCTGCCGGATGGGGGGTAAGGATGGTGGCGGCGGTCCGTTGTCTGACTGCTTCGGCCAGCGAGGCTGAGCCGGCAAGCAGGTTCAGGGCATCGGCATCCAGAAGCAGGGGAAGCGGGCTGGCTATGCCTTGCTGCAGCAGCTCAGATGCCCTGGGGCTGCTGCCAAGGCCGGGGCCGATGACTTGCATGGTGAGTGCCGGGTGGCCCAGGGCCTCTGCGGCAGAGTAGAGCATCAGTTCCGGCTGGAGCGGATCCACGCTGAGTGCCGGCTCCATCAGCCCCAGAATCACCCGGCCCGCCCCCATATTGATGGCTGCCCGCCCGGCCAGCAGCGCTGCGCCGGTCATGCCGGCCGCTCCGCCAATAATCCCCGCCGTGCCATAACTGCCTTTATGGCTGTCAGGCCGGCGCAGCAATTGCACCAGGGCCGCAGGCGCTTTGATTTGTAAAAAACCATCGGCCTCAGGATAAAAAGCCTTGGGAATATCTAAATCATGCAGGCTGACTGAGCCTGCGACATTGCAACCCTGACCGGTAAACAGCCCGGGTTTGTAGCTGATAAAGCTCAGAGTTTGCGTGGCGATCACCACCGCACCGGGCGCAGAGCCGGTATCGGCCATCAGGCCGCTGGGAATATCCAGAGAGACAACCGGGCAGGCCAGATCTTGCATTTCAGCGATGATCTGGCTGTCGGCGGCAGAAGGCGCGCGGTTCAGGCCAATACCATATAAGCCATCAATGGCTAAATCGGCAAAGGCGGGAGTCTGATCCATGATCTGACCGCCCTGAGCCATCCAGCCTGCCAGCGCCTCCCGGGCTTCCGGCTGGCTGCCGTAACCGGTCAGCCGCAGCAGGACATTTTTACCTGCCTGGCGCAGCAAGGTGGCGGTGACCAGAGCGTCACCCCCATTATTACCGGGGCCGGCCAGTACAAAAATGGTTTGTGCCTTGGGGTAATGTTTCAGAATCCAGGCCGCGCTGGCGGCGCCTGCCCTTTGCATCAGCGGTAAACCGGCCTGCAATGCAGCCACTTCGGTTTGCCGCAACCGGGCAGAAAGATAAAGCGGTGTGTTTTTCATGGTGTTGTCCTTTGCTGAACAAAAACCACGAAAGCTGCCAGTGCGCCGGTGGGCAGGACGGGATTTCTGTTTATTCGCGTGAAATACGCTGACGTTCAATTTTATTGATAAAACGTTGAATCAAGGTTTCCATTTGCCCGGACAGATTAAAAAAGCGGCAGCCGGTACGTTGCGTTTTAATGCCATTACGCAGTGTGACATCAATCACAATACAAACCTGCATATCGGCTTCAATAATGCCCACATCCAGCAGCTTAATCCGGCAATTATGTAAGACATCGCCGACCACCAGGGGCAGCTCAGGCATCACGCCCAACAGGCTCAGGCCGCCAAGGCTGATGTCGGTGACAGATATTTCACTATGGCCGCCATTTTCCAGCGGAATAATGCAGCTGACTTTTTGCGACATCGGAATATCGAGGCGATAAAAATCGCGCCTTTGCATGCGTAATGTTTGTGCTGGCTGAGCCGTGCGGATGGCGGTGCGGCCTTCAAAGGCG
>JBOFGM010000519.1:0-6542 GCA_051649105.1 Iodobacter sp.
AGTTTAATTGGTAATGCTCAAGGATTGTCTCGTGAGCTGGTATTGCAGCCTACAGGCGCAGGCTTACAAGTTGAGGTGGGCGATTTCTTACTAGGTTCTGTGCTTGACCCCTCTGGCAAGGTGGTCGAGCGATTTGTTGATGCATCAAATGGCAGAAGGGAGTGGCGCTCTATTGAGGCGACACCGCCAAGCTATGCGGAACGGGCAGGGATTCAACAGCCTTTTGTTTCAGGGGTAAGGGCCATTGATGGTTTGCTTACCTGTGGTGATGGGCAGCGGGTAGGGATTTTTGCATCAGCAGGCTGCGGGAAAACGATGCTGATGAATATGCTGATTGAGCAGGCGGATGCCGATGTATTCGTCATTGGTTTAATCGGTGAGCGGGGCCGCGAGGTGACTGAGTTTACGGAGGAGCTGCGTAAATCAGGCCGTCATCATCAGTGTGTTCTGGTTTATGCGACTTCGGATTTTTCTTCTCTGGATCGTTGTAATGCAGCGCTATTGGCGACAACGGTTGCGGAGTATTTTCGTGATCAGGGAAAAAATGTGGTGCTTTTTCTTGATTCAATCACCCGATATGCACGGGCTTTGCGTGATGTGGCCCTGGCTGCGGGGCAAGCACCGGCACGGCGTGGCTATCCCGCGTCGGTATTTGATTCCTTACCCAGATTGTTGGAGCGCCCTGGCCAAACACTGAAAGGCTGTATGACTGCTTTTTATACGGTGTTATTAGAAAGTGATGATGAGCCTGATCCGATTGCAGATGAAATTCGCTCAATTTTGGATGGCCATATTTACCTTAGCCGTAAGTTGGCAGCACAAAATCATTATCCAGCAATTGATGTATTACGAAGTGTGAGCCGGGTCGCCGGGCGGGTAAGCAGCCGGGAGCATCAGCGCCTGGCGAGCGAGCTAAGGGGCGTATTAGCAAGGCTGGAAGATCTGCAGGTGTTTCTTGATCTGGGTGAGTACAAGGCTGGAGAAAATGCAGAAAACGATCGTGCAATGAATAAGCGCTCAGCGATACAAAGCTGGTTACGCCAGCCGTTAGATGAAGGGAGTTCATTTGAAATGACCTTGCGAGCGATGAATGAGATTGCTGCATAAATTAACAGGGTTATTACGGCGGTGCGTGGTCAGTCAGCAGCGTTGCGATACGCGCTTGGCTAAATTGATTCAGCAGGGGCAGGTTTTGTCTGCAGAGTTGGAAGGCCTGGATGCACAGCGTAGTGCAATAAAGCAGCTGCTGCACTCGCAGCGGCCACAGGGCTGCGTCATGAATCGTGGTGATTTATTTGCCATGCAACGCCGTTTGGCCGTGTTAAGGCGGCAATTACAAATGCTTGATTTTCAAGAAGGCAGACTGCACGAACAGCAGCAGCTTTTGCAAAAAGAAAAAGAGGCTGTTTTATTGCAGCGCCAGTATTGGCTGCGCAAACAGGATAAGTATGAGCGCTGGGGAAAAATACAGCGACAAGCGTGGCGTTTATATCAATTACGTCAGGAAGAATCTGAAGCACAGGAGCGGGTGACATGGGGCAAGTAGTAGCGACAACTGGACAAAAAACCGGGGCAATTGGTGCTTCGGAACCAAGTTATTTATTAAGTGAGTTTACTGCACAGCTTAGCAAACAAAAGAAGAAAAAAGGCATCGGGGTGGTGGGTGAAGTTGTAGTACCTCTCACTTATTTCGTCGATAAAAATCCCTTGGCACTTCATCTGGGGATGAAAACCGAGAATAAGCTGCAAGGCGAAGTGCGTGGGCAGAAGAATGTTATTTCCAGGGTAAGAGCAGATCTTTCTTTGCGTAGTCTGGCAACACAGACCGGATCACTGGCTATGGCGGATGGAATGCGGACATTAACTAGCCAGCCATTAAAGATGGCTCCGCCTCATGTGCTTTCCGGCTCAGATTCATTGGCGGGCGGGGGCAATCGGTCAGTGGCTCGCAGATCAGATATTTCAGCCCCATTAGTACGCCCTCAGGCAATGGCTGATGTTGCAAGTCTGCAGGCGCAGATGGCCCCGCCTCATGTGCTTTCCGGCTCAGATTCATTGGCGGGCGGGGGCAATCGGTCAGTGGCTCGCAGAGCAGATATTTCAGCCCCATTAGTTCGCCCTCAGGCAATGGCTGATGTTGCAAGTCTGCAGGCGCAGATGGCACAGCATAGTGATGGCTTGGTTTCTGATTCCTTGGCTGCCGTGCAGGAGGGGGTGTCATCGATACGTGTTGAAATCGCGACTCCTGATTCTGGCGAAGATGATTTGTTATCTGCTCAAGAGCAGATGCTTGCCGCAACTACTGCCAAGGGTGAAGGAAGTTTTACTTCCCGGGCTCCGGCTATGGAAGCGCATGGTGCAAATCATGGTGCCAGGAGTGAAGCTGCTCCTGGTCAAGAAACGAGCGATGTTGCCGTAGCAGCAGATCAGCAGGCTGATGGACAGATGCTTTATCGTTTTAACCGCTGGGGAGGAGAGCACTCCGTCAGTATTCAAGCTCAGTCACAAGAAGGAAATTTGCAACTTGAATTACAACCATCCAATGCCTTTGTGCAGGACCGTTTGCAATATCATTTACAACAAATCGATGGCGCTGAGCATTGGACCTTATTGGGTGATTCAGAGCAGCAACAAGAGCAGCAACAGGGCCAGGACCAGCAGGATGAGGAGAAAGAGTGAATGCATTGGGATTGCGTCAGCTGACAGGCACTGAGCAGGCTTGGCAGCAAGCACAAAAGTGTTGGCTTGCACGTGGTATTGAGGTGAGCTTCAGTTTGCCGGATGCAGAGGTATGTCATGTGTTCTCTGCTGACGGAGGGCGTTGGCAAGGCCTGATTAACCTGCACGAGTGGTTGTTCTCTGTTTCACCTGCTTTGTCTGAGATGTTGGCGTCGTCAGGTGATGATGAGCAATTACAGGCACTTTTTATGGCTACACCCCGTCCTTTGACATTTTCCGCTGCTGAGCTAGCTTACGAAAGTTTGCAGCTGGGCCAAAAAGCCATGCTGCCAGCCTCCGCTATGTTGTGTATGAAAACGCCGCAAGGACGAGTATGGCTGGCCGAGGTGCCTGCGATGAGTGAAGGTCTGGAGAAGTTAGATCGTTTAAGGCTCCTTGCTTTGCCCTTGCCATTAATATTTGAAATTGGCTGCAGCAAGCTGAGTCGGCGAGCAAAAACACGTTTGAGAGTGGGCGATGTACTGCTCATTACCGAAGAAACGCATTGGGTTAAAAGCTGCAATGTGAGGGTAGGCCGCTATTGGCAAAATGAGGATGGAATCATGATTGAAAGAGAAGACCAGGAGCATCTTGCTATGCCTGCGGAAATGCCGGATTTACTGGCAGAGCTGCCGTTACGTCTGGAGTTTATTTTGCAGCAAAGTACGGTCACTGTGTCCGGGCTGGGCGATTTATACCTTGGGCAATTACTGCCGTTATTTCCTGATGCAGAAAAGCAGATTGAAGTGAGGGCCAATGGGGTATTGATTGCGCGCGGCGAGTTAGTTCAGGTGGATGGCCGGCTGGGTGTGGAATTGTCAGAGTTACTGCAAGAGGTTTTGCATGTCGAATGACATTTCGATGATTGCGCTGTTGGCGTTTTCTACGCTGCTGCCGTTTTTGATTGCCTCTGGCACCTGTTATATCAAGTTCTCTATTGTATTTGTGATGGTACGCAATGCCTTGGGGCTGCAGCAAGTGCCATCAAATATGACATTGAATGGAATTGCTCTGCTTTTATCAATGTTTGTCATGACGCCGGTCATGAAAGACGCTTATGAAGTTTATCGTGATGAAAATATCAACTTTAGTAGCGTTGAATCGGTTAGCTATTTTGCAGAAAACGGGCTGGATAGCTATCGCAGTTATTTAAAAAAATATGCAGATCCAGAGTTGACCAGTTTCTTTGAAAAAGCACAGGCAGACCGTGCCACACGGGATGGCGAAGTGGTTGCCATCGATGATAAGCCCTCCATTTTGGCCTTATTACCTGCCTACGCGCTAAGTGAAATCAAGAGCGCTTTCAAAATAGGTTTTTATCTGTACCTCCCCTTTGTGGTCGTCGATATGGTGATTTCCTGCATTTTGCTTGCGCTGGGGATGATGATGATGAGCCCGGTGACCATTTCTGTGCCCATTAAACTGGTGCTGTTTGTTGCGCTTGATGGCTGGACTCTGCTCTCCAAGGGGCTTGTGTTGCAATACCTGGACCTTGCTACTTAGAAAATCAGGCCTGACAGAGGAAAGAAAATGAATGATTTGGTATTTGCAGGTAACCGGGCACTGTACTTGGTGTTATTACTTTCGGCCTGGCCGATTATTGTTGCAACCGTTGTGGGCTTGTTAATTGGTTTGTTTCAAACCGTGACTCAGTTACAGGAACAAACCTTGCCTTTTGGTTTTAAATTATTAAGCGTAATTCTGTGCCTGTTTCTGCTGTCAGGATGGTATGGCGAAACTTTGCTCGACTTCGGTCGGGAGGTCTTCAGGATGGCGTTGGATCAACACTAGTGCAATACGGTCTCTTTTTTAATGTCCATGCTTGGCTGGCCGCAGCAGCGCTCGGTTTTGCCCGCGTGGCCCCTATATTTTTTATGCTCCCATTTTTTAATAGTAATGTGATGACAGGAGTAATGCGTATTACGGTTTCAATGCTTATTGCAGTGAGCTTATGGCCTTATCCGCTGGGTGGATTACCTGAATTTAATTCTCTTTGGTATTTGGGCATGATTGCCAAAGAAGTGATGGTGGGTGTTTTACTTGGATGTTTACTGACCTGGCCATTCTGGGTTTTTCATGCTTTAGGCAGCATTATCGATAACCAACGCGGCGCAACAATTAGCAGCAGCATGGATCCTGCTAATGGCGTTGATACTTCTGAATTAGCCAATTTATTTAATTTATTTTCTGCTGTGGTCTATCTGCAAGGAGGGGGTATGTCCTTATTGCTGGAGGTGATTACAAAGAGTTATCAGTTGTGTGCTCCTTTAGGAGATAGCAGCCTGGCGTTGACGCCCATATTGTCAATAGTGACCAAGGTCATGGCTAAGGCACTGGTATTGGCCAGCCCGGTGGTGGCTGCATTATTACTCTCAGAGATTTCTCTGGGCCTGTTGTCGCGTTTTGCGCCTCAAATGAATGCATTTTCAATTTCTATGACGATTAAAAGTGCAATTGCACTGCTGATTTTGCTTTTATATTTCTCACCGGTATTGCCTGGTATGGTCAGCGAGCTTAGTTTGCAGCCTGAAGCCCTTTCTGTTTGGTTTCGTTAAATGTCTTCTGAAAAAACAGAAAAACCCACGTCAAAGCACCTGAAAGATGCTGCAAAAAAAGGTCAGACTTTTAAAAGTCGTGATTTGATTGTTGCCTTACTGACGATGGCAGGTGTTCTTTATATCGTGTCTGCCGCTTCCCTGGTCGAGCTGATGGCGGCCTATCGGCAACTGATTGCAGGAGGCTTTCAGCAGGATATACAAAGCTATAGCGCAGGTATTTTATGGGTGGGCGTCAAGCTGATGCTGCCGGTTATTTTATTGTGTGTGGCGGTTACAGCACTGCCTTCATTGTTATTCAGCGGCTTTGTGCTGGCGACTGAGGCGCTTAAACTTAATCTGGATGCACTTAATCCGGTTAATGGCTTTAAAAAACTATTCAGCCTGAGAACAGTTAAAGATCTGATTAAATCTTTATTGTATCTGCTTAGCTTTGTTATATCGATTTGCGTGGTATGGCAGAACAAGCGAGGCCTGTTATTTGCTCAATTAAGTGGTGGTCCGCTTGATATGGCGGTTATCTGGCGGGAGTTGCTGCTTTCCTTAGTGCTTACCTGTATGGGGTGCATCCTGATTATTTTAGTGCTGGATGCGTTGGCTGAGTATTTTCTTCATATGAAAGATATGAAAATGGATAAGCAGCAGGTTAAAAATGAGCATAAAGAGCAAGATGGTAATCCGGAAATAAAATCCAAACGGCGTGAAATCCATCAGGAAATTCTTTCTGAGCAGGTTAAATCAGATGTGAGTAATTCAAAGCTGATTATTGCGAATCCAACTCATATTGCGATTGGTATTTTTTATAAACCAGAAATTATTGGTGTTCCCTTTATTTCGCTCATTGAAACTAATCAACGTGCACTCGCTGTCCGGGCATATGCCAAGAAAGTAGGTGTGCCTGTGATTCGCAATATTGCATTGGCCCGGCGTATTTTAAAGACTCACCGGCGCTACTCATTTATTCAAGTTGATGAAATTGAAGATGTATTGCGCCTGTTAGCATGGCTTGATGAAGTGGAAAATGCTGACAAAGATAGAGTGCCGCCTTTGGAAGCCCCTTCAGAGGCCTCAGAATAATTCATATTTGAGAGTCTTCTTTTCATAAAGGAGATTCTTTATAAAACAGATTCAAGCGCTCTTGACTATGAGCGATTTTTGAATGTGGCAAACAATTTATTGATGTTTAATAGCTAATCAGTTCAAAAGAGCTGGTGATTAAAGGAGTGAGCTAAATGCGCATTGACAACAGTGCAAGTGAAGAGCGTATCG
>JBOFGM010000520.1:0-1698 GCA_051649105.1 Iodobacter sp.
TAAAAGAGGTGGATAAATCCGGTTTGCGTGGCCGGGGCGGGGCGGGATTTCGTACCGCGCTGAAATGGCGGGTCAGCCGCGATGCGCCGGGCAAGGCCCATTATGTGATTTGCAATGCCGATGAAGGCGAGCCAGGCACCTTTAAAGACCGCACCCTGCTGACCCGTTTTGCCGATGCCGTATTTGAAGGAATGACGCTGGGTGGCCTCGTGATTGGGGCTCAGCAAGGCTTTTTATATTTGCGCGCCGAATATGCCTATCTTTATCCGCAACTGGTTGCCACGCTGGCCCGCCGCCGGGCCGAGCATTTACTGGGCCCGCATATTCTGGGGCATGACTTTTCTTTTGAAATTGATATTCATCTGGGGGCTGGTGCCTATGTGGCCGGGGAAGAAAGCGCCCTGATTGAGTCGCTGGAAGGAAAACGCGCCGTGCCCCGCACCCGTCCGCCTTATACAGCCACCCATGGTTATCTGGGCCAGCCCAGCATCTGCAATAACGTCGAAACCTTTGTTAAAACCACGCTGATTGCCCGCTATGGCGCAGAGTGGTTTCTGGAATGTGGCACTCCTCAGTCTCCGGGCACCAAGCTTTTATCGGTCAGCGGAGATGTCAGCCGGCCGGGCATTTATGAATATCCGTTTGGAGTCAGTGTGCAAACGGTGCTGGATGCCTGTGGTGCTGTGGATACTCAGGCGGTGCAGGTGGGCGGGCCTTCCGGCACCTGTATTACGCCGGATGAGTTTGGCCGGCTGATCAGTTTTGAGGATCTGTCTACCGGCGGCTCGTTTATGGTGTTTAACCAGCAGCGGGATATGCTGGCCGTGGTGCAAAATTTTACGCAGTTTTTTGCCTGGGAATCCTGTGGTTTCTGTTCTCCCTGCCGGATTGGCACGCAGCTGCTGCGCCAGTCGATCGATAAAATCATGGCCGGCCATGCCACCGCCCGGGAGCTGGAGGATATTGCGGAAACGGCCTTATGTATCCGCAGCATGAGCCATTGCGGCCTGGGGCAGACGGCCGCTAATCCTTTGCTCGATACGCTGAAACGCCTGCACCCGGTGTATTTAAAACGGCTGAGCTCACTGGATTTTGTACCGGGCTTTGATTTGGATGGCTCCCTCAGCATTGCCCGGGAGCTAAGCCAGCGTAATGACAGTCAGGCTCATCTGACCCTGGCCGGGGAGAGCGAAGATGCTGAGTAATGATTTTACTTTTGTGATGGATCAGGTCACCGTGCCGTTTGAACCGGGGCAGACCATTATGGAGGCCGCTGCTTTGGCCGGGATTTATATTCCGCATCTGTGCTATCACCCGGAATACCGTCCGCGCGGCAGTTGCAAGCTGTGTACGGTGCGGATTAACAGCCATTTTGGCTCGGCCTGTACGTTGCCGGTGCAGGCAGGCATGCAGGTTGAAAACAATACGGCCGAGCTGAATCTGATGCGCCGCCGCGTGGTGCAAATGCTGTTTATTGAAGGCAATCACCATTGCTCGTTTTGTGAAAAAAGCGGCAATTGCCAGCTGCAGGCCATTGCCTACCATGTGGGCATGCAAGACACCCATTTCCCGCATTTTTACCCTCTGCGCCAGGTGGATGGCTCGCACCCGGATATGTTGCTGGACCGGGACCGCTGTATTTTATGCGAGCTCTGTGTGCGCGCCAGCCGTGAGACTGATGCCAAGTCTGTATTTGGT
>JBOFGM010000521.1:0-1975 GCA_051649105.1 Iodobacter sp.
AATTGAGCACATCGGTGCTGCTGACTTCCAGAATTTCCACATCCAGAATCACTTCAGACTGTGGCAGATCCTGGGCGGCAATCAGCCTTTCCGCCACGGCAACGGCTTCGGGCGTATCACGCATCACCAGCATGGATAAGCGCTCATCAATATAAACATCTTTGGTTTTAACCATTTGTTTAACCATAGCCAAGACTTGTTTTGGATCGGCATTGGATAAATAAAAGGTCCGCATCACCAGGTCTTTATAATCGCGGTCTTTATCCGGGCGTTTTGGATAAATTAAAATAGTATTTTCATTCAGTACTTTTTTATCCAGCTGATTGGTGGTCAGAATTAAATTAATCACATCCTCAATACTGCTGTCATGGGCATAAATCGTGGTGCGTAAATTGGGTGCCACATCCCGGTCAAAAATAAAATTCACTTTACCAATGCGCGAAATAATATCAAACACGCTGCTGATACTCTGATCTTTAAACTGCAGAGAAACCGGGCCTTTTAAAGACTCGGCCAGCCCCGGGCGCAGGGTGGCTTCGCGAGTTTTGCGGCTTTCCACTTCATCTCTGAGCCGCAGGGCCGGTGTGTTTCTTGGATTTTCATTAATCACCTTTGCCAGCACATCCAGCGCCTCATCGGGCTTGCTGTCTTTAATACTGGCGGCATATTTCAGCATGGAATCCTGCCGCGCAGCCATTTCGCACAGCCTTAAACCTTCTTGTGCCCGGTAATTGCCCGGATTATGCGACAGCATTTGCTGATAACGGCTTTGGGCCTGCTCAATATCACCCCGGGCACGGGCATTGTCCGCTTCCCGCTGCAAGGTATTGAGGGTGCGGTCCAGCTGCTGCTGATAGGCCGATCTGAGCTTAATATCATCGGGATAAAGCCTGGATTGTGCCTGCAGATATTGCAAAGCCTGCTCAAAATCACCTTGATAAATCAGTGACTCACCCTGCTTGCGGGCCATGTCGGCAGCGCAGCCAGTCAACAGGCTGGCAGCTATAAGAGTCATACTAAAAACGCGCTTCAAGGTGTGGCTCCCAGGGAAAGCACCTGCTGCTGATTCAGCGGCAGGAAGGTCAGTACGATTTGTTGGCGGGTAAACTGATCCACTCGCCATGTGCCCAGCAACACTTCACCCTTTTGCACGCGGCCCAGCACATTGCAGCTTTGGCAGACCACCATTTGCTGGCCATTGGCTTCCAGCACCGCATAGTCGGAGTTGCTGTCATGCCAGGTGGAAATCACCTGAAAAGGCAAGGGCGGGGCCACGGGGGCCGGCGTGGGTGTGGGTTTAGGGGTCGGCGTGGGTTTGGGCGGCGGAGGCTGCCAGGTTTGCTGCGGAAATAAATTCACCGCCACGCTGCTGGCCGCCGATGCAATGGCCGGGGACGACGCGGTGGCTTTGGCCGCTGCGCTGGCCACGGCCGTGCGCTGACGGCGGACTGGTGCGTCTTCCGTCTGGTGGTAGTTGGCATAGAGGGTCAGCAAGAGCGTAATGCCCAGCACAATTTGCAGCGGGCGCGAGATCATGGCTGCACCTCGCTCAGATACGAGAGTTGCATCTGAATGGTCAGCATTGGCTCGCCAATTTGCGGCCGGGACAGATTTAAATTTTCGATGCGTACCCCCGGCATTTTTTCCAGCGCGGCAATAAATTGCTGCAGATCAGGGTAAATACCGCTGGCAGGGAACTGCAGGCTATAGCGTAAAAGCTCACCGTTCACTTCGGGCGAGGCTTTGTAATCGCTTTGCTGCAGCACAATATGTTTTTGCTCTGCCAGTTGATTCAGCGTCAGTAAAAACGCCGTAAACTGACTGGAGTGCGGCAGCCGTTCGGCCACGCTGCTGGCGGCAGAGGCGGACGATGCCGGCATTTGTTTCAGCTTATGCGCCGCTTCCGTCAGGGCCATATCACGGCGCAGTAAGTCTTTTTGCAGCGGCCGCAGCTTTTGCAGATAAAGGGCACCCG
>JBOFGM010000522.1:0-2808 GCA_051649105.1 Iodobacter sp.
TATGAAAAATATTTACGGAATAAAAAAGGCCACCCGAAGGTGGCCTTGCTTAAATTAATAAGATTACATCAAAGATTCATTAATGACTTTTGGCAGCTCACTGTCCATATCATGGCCATATTCCCAGACCATAATGCCACCCAGGTGTTTGCTCTTAATATACTGCGCTTTATATTTCAGGCTCTCCTGATCTTCATAGGTCACCATCAGATCACCATCAAATAACCAGGGGGCCTTGGCCACATTGTCCCAATAACGGGTCGCACCCTTGGCCTTTAAAGCCTTGATATCCTGCCAGGTGATACCGTCATCGTAAGCACCCTTTTTAAAGGGGTTATATAAGCCATTGTTTTTAGCCGCAACACCCTGCCAGGCCCGGCCATAAAACGCGCTGCCCATTAATAACTTACCCGGGGCAACACCGGCATCCAGATATAAATTCATAGCCTGATCGGCACTCCAGCCACCACCATCCGGATCTGTTTTATTCTGATAAAGATTGGTGTGATGGCTGGTATTTTTGCTCCATGAACCGGCAAAATCGTAGGCCATGACTTTCATATAATCCACGGATTTAGCCACCCGCACCACATCAATATTTTTAAGGAACCAGGCCGCAGCAGGAACCGCTACCGATAATTGATATGTTTTCCCGGTTTTCTCGCCATAAAGATTTAATGCGGCTTTTGTTTCTTCTAATAACTTAGGGTAATTTTCTCTGTCCGACGGATCTTTTGCAATCGGCAACCAGTCCGGGCCAACCGGATATTCCCAGTCGTAATCAATCCCGGCGAGTTTATGCTCATCAATCAGCTTGATCACATTAGCAATAAATTTAGCTCTGGATTCAGGCGTGCGCGATAATTGAGAAAACCCGTCTGCACCCCAGCCACCAATAGACACATTGATTTTTAAATGCGGATATTTATGCTGTAATTTAGCCACTTCTTCCCACATATTAGAAAATGCAGCAATGGTGGCTGTTTTATCTGAATTAGGCTGAGGCTCTAAATCTTTAATATAAATATCGGTTTCATTACGAATTAAACCAAAACTTAAATTAAGGGTGGTGAGCTGATCGCCCTGAATATCCTCAGCCCGCCAGCGACGGCCGGCATCCATATCCTTGGGCGTCGAGCCAATAGGCCAGGTACGGATATAAGCGACAACCTGCTTATCATGGGATTTAACGGTGGCAACAGCTGGCTCGGTTAAAGCCGCCTTATTTGATGGTGTTGAAGCACATGCGCCAAGCAGCGATGCAATGGCGAGGGCTATTATTAATTTTTTCATCCCCACATCCTTAAAAAGTGTGAGGCATCAGTTTACGACTTTCCGTATAACAACGTAAATATTTAACAGTACAATGAAATTTATACGACAGTTTTCTTGCGATCTTTCTCTGCCTGCCGCCGTTCACGGAAAAAGGCTTTTAATAAGGCCGACGATTCTTCCGCCATCACCCCTTCCACCACAGCGGTCTGATGATTTAAACGACAATCGGCAAAGGGATTGATCACACTGCCCGCCGCACCGGTTTTAGGATCGGTGGCGGCATACACCACTCTGGCAAAACGGGAATGCAAAATGACCCCGGCACACATAATGCAGGGCTCTAAGGTGACATACAGCTCACACTCCGGCAGACGGTAGTTACCTAAATGGCGGGCGGCCTGCCGGATGGCCATCATTTCTGCATGCGCGCTGGGATCATGGCGCAAAATGGGCTGATTGCAGCCCCTGCCAATAATTTCTCCGCGATACACCACCACCGCCCCGACCGGTACTTCACCCAACTCTTTTGCCCGCTGCGCCTCAGCCAGCGCAATTTGCATAAAATCCACATCACTCATACTTACCCTTACTTCTGTCATACCCATCACAGCCTTATACAGAAGGCAGCCCCAGCATTTCGGCAGCATGCTGCCGCGTCGTTCCGGTGATTTCCACACCACCCAGCATCCGGGCTATTTCTTCAATTCTTTCATCCACGCTCAACATATGAATGGCGCTTAATACCCCGGCACTGGACTGAGATTTGCTGACCTGCAGCTGCTGATGCCCGCAAGCGGCCACCTGTGGCAAATGCGTAATACACAGTACCTGACGGCTGGCACCCAGATCGGCCAGCATCCGGCCGACAATTTCTGCCACCCGTCCGCCAATACCCACATCCACCTCATCAAAAATCAGCGTCGGGACATTGGCCACCTGGCTGGTAATTACCTGCAGCGCCAGGCTGATTCGCGACAACTCGCCTCCCGAAGCCACTTTGGACATGGCTCTGGCCGGCGTGGTCGGATGGTTGGCCACCATAAACTCCACCGTTTCAAGGCCAAAGGTGGCGGGGGCATCATGCGGATGCAGTGCAATTTCAAAACGGCTGCCCACAAGAGCCAAGAGTTGTAATTCTTTAGTAACCGCTTTACTGAGTTTATCGGCAGCGGCTTTGCGGCGGGAAGACAGCACCGCAGCCTGCTTACGATAATCGGCCTCCAGCTTTTGCGCGCGGCGGCGCACGGCATCCAGCCCGGCACTGCCACCGAGCTCCTGCAGGCGGCTTTGCCAGGAGGCCAGTTTTTCCGGCAAATCGGCCGGTTCAGTGCGGTATTTGCGCGCCATACGGAAAATGGCGTCCAGCCGGCTTTCCACGTCCGCCAACCGCTCCGGATCCAGCTCCAGATGATCGGCATAACGGCGCAAGGCATAGACGGACTCCGCCATTTGCGCTTCGGCACTGGCCAAAAGTTCTAATGTTTCTGCAATATTGGCATCAAAATCAGCCAGGCCGGTCAGCCGGGTGGAAAC
>JBOFGM010000523.1:0-7036 GCA_051649105.1 Iodobacter sp.
TGGCAGCGATCACACCTCTGCGCATCATGAGCGTTAAAAAACCCGCAGGTTGGGCAGGCTTTGGCACCATTTTCCCGTAACTGCTGCGCGGGTAAGCCCTCTAAATGATCTAACTGAAAACCAAACCAGTGCACATCAAATACCGTCACGGTTTTAGTTAAGGCAATGGCAAACAACAGCATCGCCCAAAATGACCAGCCCAAACCAATCTGCGCCAGGGAGGCCAACTTGATCAGGCTGACCAAAATTCCCATCACAAACACATCGGCCATCATCCACGGCTCCAGCCGGATCGCCAGCCTCAGCACACTGCGCATACCCGGTAAACGAGTTGAGCATTTCAGCGCCATGGATAAATAAATCACCGCGCATAGAAAAACGGCGGGAGCGAGCAAAACACAGCTGAGCAGCACATTGGCCACCACGCCAAAATCAGCATCAATCAACGCTTTGGCACTGCTTAAAAAGGTCATTTCGCTGACTACACCGGCAATATGCAAATTAAGCAGAGGAAAAGCGCAGCTTAAAGCCAATAAAATCAGCGCTGTCAGCGCGTAAGCCACAGGGGTATCAAAGGGATGCAAGGGCACACTACAAACAGGGTGGCCACAACGCGCACAGGCAGCCTGCTGCCCTGCGTGCAGCTCATCTAATCTTTGCAATAAATCGCACTGGCCGCAGCGTATATCATGAGCAGGCAGCGCTGTGCATGGCCCACCCCTTTGGGAGTAAACCCGCTTATTCAGCCAGGCACGCAGCCTGTGAAAAGGTTTGAATTTTGTAAGCAAATCGACCCAATATCTGCATTTAAAACAGGTGGCCCGCACACGGCGGACCACGCTCAATGCTTATTTTTTATTCAAATCATCATTCACAATATACTTAGTACCATTGATCGTCGCTTCTGCCATCAGGCCATTTTCGGTGAATTGATAAACGTAAACATGTTTAGCTAAATGCTTTGCACCTGTAATCTGAGCCCCTGCTTTGCCTGCCTTGGCCGCAGCACCTGCCTCTCCACCTGCGCTCCAGCCGGAGGTCACAAACTTGTTATAGGAATCTTTACTGGTAAACACCCAAACCTCACGGGTTTCTTTTGCACCCAGCCCAAGACCCACTTTGCCCTGCAACATATCCATATAAGTGCGCTTTTTACCCTTAACCGCTACCCCTTCACCTCCGCCCGCTCCCACAAACACAGCCTGAAAACCACCCGTGCGAAACACCGCATAAGCCGAAGCCCTGGCGATCTGAGATTTGGCCTTGGGGAATTTTTTATACACAAGGGATAAGGTTTCTTGTGTCGCTTTATCAATCGCAACGCGGCGCTCTGCAGGAGTTTTTTGCGCCTCTGAAGATCGGCTTTCTGGGTTAATAGCAGAATCGGCCAGCACAGGAAAAGCCAACAGAGTAGAAACGGCAAAGATTGTTGAGCGTACTAGCATAATAATGACCCTGATAAAATTGACTAAATGGACACCGACTCAAAAGCGGCCCGGCTTATTCGCCTGATATTGAAACACAATCAGCCTGCAAAATATGTCAGAAAAGTCTGTAAAACATGCCAGAACAGTCTTAATTTTAAAAAACAAGATCACGGGTTATATCAATGTACATATCAAGATCAATTAACTTACTTTTAATGCACAAATCACGACGGTTTTAAATTCAGTCAAATCCACATACGCTAATAAACGCGTGCAAGTGCACTCCAGGATTAAAGAGATAAATAACTCTTGAAGTGTATTTACTGTTTCGAAAAACAGAAGAAGCATAACCTCTGCAGCCCTTATTCTATATAGGGTGAGAATGATTTTTCGGAACTAAATGAGAGGAAGCTCCCGCCTAAATGAATGAGTTACTTCGGTGGCTGAACAGAGCGAATGTGTGCTCACCAGGGTTAATATGCTGTTGAAACAAAAGGAAGGCTAGGCGACAGGCCGTTATGAGCCAGCAGCAGCCTCTCTGACGTGATAATAGACACTCAATCCTTCAGCAACTCTTCTGCTCCTCGGCCTAATCGGACATTTCTATGTGAGTTTTGGAATTGTCTAACTTGACTCGGGCAGTCCATCTTGCACACAACCCTTGATGGGCACGGTAAACATAGTTATATTTAGCCAAAGCTAGTAAAGCGATGTTGCCCTTTGGGCAGTCGCACCATATTTGAAACATATAGGGACAATATGGCAGTCCTGAAGAGGGACACATTGTTGATGTGAGTTTGTGAATTCAATGATGTTTGCGCACATATGATCTAAGATCTTGTGCCGCTCTGTTTGAACGTACGTTCAACAGCGCCAGCCTGTAAGCAAGGCAATCCGTAGCAAGTACGGGTAAAACGCAAATTCGGGATATCTGATTTGAAGTAGTGCGATGGCATATTGCCGCAGCTACCAGTCCCTAAGAAGGACACCTCGCCGCAACAACGAGGTAAACGCAGTTTTGCATTAGCAAATTGCAGCACTGATGGCTCTTACGAGCACAGTGACGGTCCCTTGGAAGGACGCTCCACAACGCTTGCGTTGCATATTGGTGGAGTAATCGTGCATGACCGCAAAGGCATGCGCAGGAAATTGATGTGTTTTCACATCATTTCTTCGCTTTGAAAAAAAGCGACTAGCTGCTTTCTAACGATTACTTTATGAGAACTAATATGCACATATGCTATATCGACGAAGCTGGCTGCCCAGGCTATTTACCAGCAAACAACACCGCTATCCAACCCGTCCTCATTATCGCTGGCCTTGCTTTACCAAAAGAGGCTTTAGATTCGATTAGTCGGCAATTTATCAAAATCAAGCAGCAGTATTTGTATGGCGAAACAAGACCAGATTCCCGTCATCAAGACGCGCTCAACGAACTAAAAGGCGCAGATCTAAGGCGGGCAATTCGCGAAAAGCTTAAGCCAGAAGCGGATAAAGCACATAAGCTAGCCCACCAAATATTGGAAACCTTGATCGCCCACGGCGCAGAACTATATGGCCAAGTCATCATCAAAGTACCTGATGATAAGTTTAATGGCACCCAGCTCTACGCTGAAGCGATGATGCGAATCGCTAAGAACTATCATCAACTCCTAGATAAAGAATTGAGCAATGGCCTGATCGTGGCTGATTTTAGGGAGTCAGAAATCAATGGCAAAGTTTCACTGCCCATTTCTTTAGCTATGTGGGAGCAGAAAAACACTTTCCCACGCTTCGAATTGCCACCCACGTTTGGCAATAGCAACAGCCATGTAGGTCTACAAATTGCGGATATTATTATCTCTTCATTGTTGATGCCTTTAGCCATCGCAAAATTTGGCGAACAAATCCCAGAGAGCAAACACAAGAAAGAAGAAGATTTACAGAATTTCAAACGTTATGAAAAAAGGCTCAAAACGCTTTGCCGCGATGGCTCTAGCCTTGTCGCTGTACAAAGCAATCACCCCGACATTGCGATTAAATTTTTGTAAAACAAGGCAGATACTGACTGCACGCCTCCTAAGTGGTCTAAGCAAAAGCTAAGTCAAAAGGATTTCTGTTGTCACTCATGAGTGGTAGCTGTAGCCGAGGTGCTAAAGCTAAGCATAGAATACTGTGCGACAGCGCAACTCTCGTTACCTGTCTCTCATGACAAAGCAAGCTGAGTGTTGGCAGTGCACTGAATAAATGCATAAGTACAGATTGGCCATTGCGTTTATCTTAGCCAATCTTGCCCTTCTCCCCGCCTAAATATTTAAACACCTGAAGCCGGCCTTGCGCCGGCTTCTTAACATCTGCACAAAGAGCCTGTGTTGCGAGGCCTTTGGCTCCCCCACGCAAGGCCGCGCTCCGGCTGTGCCGCGGGCGATGAATAGGCAAAGGTGAGCGACGGTTTGCAGGCTCTGGCCGTTGTGTTCTTAAGCTGGCCTGTCTGGGCAAAATCTGAAAAGCAGGCCCGAGGAGTAAAGCTAAATAGGGCGCATAGATGTGCAATCTGTGGATTTTGGCCTTATGCACACCTAAGTCTTTGATTTATTAAGAAACCACCCTCACGGATGAATGCTTTTATTAAGACACAGGGGTGGAACGCAGTTAAATCCCACCCGATACCTTGCTTTGCGAAACAGAAGCGCACAAAAAGCCTGGAATTTTCCTGGCTTTTTTCGTAAACGACAGGCAACAAAAAACCCGCATATCACCAGGCTTAGCGGGTTATTTGCTGCTTGAGTGTGGAGCCCGGGATCGGACTTTAAAAGGAATTGCAGAAGCCCCTGCTTCCATTTCAGGGAAAAACAGGGGCTTTTTCTGGGTAAACGGTACAGAGAACAAATGCCGGCAAGCATCAATACCGTACTAAAACAGAATCAAATTTGTATAAATAAATTCGATTATTTCTTTCCTTTTGCCTGAACCACCACCTTTGCCACCGCTGGTTTTTCTCCTTTCACCACAAACACCGATTGCGGCATTTTAAACTGCCTGAGCTGCAACAGCTCCAGCGGCCCCTGCCCGGCTTGGGTGCGCATCAGGTAATTAACCGGCTCGCCGTCCGACGCTTGCCAGGTCAGCCAGTAACGGGCGCTGTCGATTTGCTTAACCTTGGCCTTTTCCAGTAAGCGCAAAAAGGACCATCTGCCTTTGCTTTTTAAATAAACCTTTAAACCTGCTTTTTGGCTGATCCAGGATAACTGAACCCCGGGCAGAGGATCATTACCCGGCCAGACCACTTCATGCCAGCCTGTGGGCTGATTCAGATAGGTCAGCTCTGTATTATCGATTTGCAGATCCGTCCTGACCACGCCCTTCCCCATTTGTGGCTGCAAATCAAACCGATAGCCCGCATTCCCCTCTACAAATAAGCGGCTGGATAAGCGACCCAGCTGATTGAGTGCATTTAAAAAATCCACATTAAAGGTTAAACCTTGCGGTGCCAGCTGATTGGGCTCCCACTGGTCCCCTTGTTTAACCAGCACTCCATTGAGCTGTGTATTCACAAAGTGATCAATCAAGCCGCCATCGGGCTGTAAAAACCGCCCAAGTTCAGGAAAAGAAGCGTCATCATTGACATTTTTAAACGGATAACGGGCTTCAAAGCTGCTTCGCCATGGCAAAACCACACTGGTTTGCCATGATTCATTGATGCTGCGGGCTGCCGGCGTTAATACCGTTTGCCAGGCCTGATCCAGAGGCTGATTAAATAGTGCTTGTGCAAAGGTTCCCCACTGCGCTCCGGTACTGGCCGCCACCAGGCTGGCATAGTTTCTGGCATCCACAAAATCCGATACTTTGCCCTGCAGCACCGCCTGCGCCAAGGAGCGGGCCAGTGTTTCCGGGGCAGGGTTAGCCATAATTTGTTGCAGCTTCAGACGGATCGAGGTAACACGGGTCAGATAGCGTGACAGGCTCAGTTCTGCATCACCACTGCTGCCGGCCTCGGCAGACATTAAAGCCAGTAAAGGGCCAAAAGCATCATCCAGCGGCCCTTTGGGAATCACGGCCCCCTGTATGGCCGGTTCACTGTTCAACAGATTTTTTGCCTTGTTGACTAAAGCATCTGCCATTTGCGCCACAGGTTTAGCGGTTTGCCCCTGATATTGCACACTGTTCATCAGCGCCACTAAAGGCGATTGCTGCATATCAGCCAGTTGCGATAATTGTTCAATGGATCCTGGAATCGTATTGGCCGGCGTCCATTGAATGCTATTTAAAAAGCCAGTCCACGCCGCCGCAAATTCAGCAAAATAACGTGCCCGTAACTGGGCATGTAACGCCTTAGGGTCTTTTTTTGCTGGCCGGCCGCTGTCACCATCAGCCAGCACCCAGTCAACCTGCACGCCACGCTCTTCACTGATCCGCTGCATGTTTTTTTCTACATAACCTTCCCAGGCCTGACGGGTATAGGCTCCGGGCACACTTTGCTTACTGCCAAATAAGCCGCGCGCGTCACGCCCGGCCAGTAAAGCCGGTAAAGAGACGGAGGCATACTTTGCATTCGCCTCCGTCACCAGCTCCTGATACAGACTGTCTTCCGCATTCTTTAATCCAATCTGATTCAGCAAGGTTTGCCGTGCGCGGTTTACCAGATCCACATCGGCAGGGACGGCCCACTCAGGATGGGCATTTAACCGATTAATATAAAACGGCAGCAATTGCCCCGATAAATCGGCCCACAACCCTTCGGGCACTGGCTGGCTGCTATGAAAAAACTCCGGCAGCAGCTTAGTTAAAAAGGCCGCTTCCGCCTTGCCGGGATTAGCCAGCATTAAATAAGCTTTTAGCTGGTCATAGCCTGCTTTGGCATGGTTATCATCCTGCTGCTCGGCAGACAAGCCGGCCAGAGCATGCAGCCGCAGGCTTAACTCGGACTGAACAGGCAAAGCGATATTTTCATAAGCCACCTTTTGGTAAGCCTCAAAGAGTGCCTGTAATATTTCCGGCTGCCGGCTCAGTCCCATACGCAAATGCCATGGCGCGCCGTGTTTCTCCTGATACTCCAACTTTTCCAGTTTGCGCTGTAAAGCCAGCGTGCTGCGCAGGCTGTACTGGGTGCCCGGTTTGGCACTCAGCACGGCGCGGTTTAATGCCTTGGCTTCTTTGACCAGCCGCAGATTGCCCTGCCAGGAAATCAGCATGGCGATGACCAGCAGTAACAGCAGTGCATTCACTGCCATACAACCCCACTCAAAGACGCCCCAATGCAATCTGGGTTTATTACTTTTTTTCGCCACACTCAGTAGTTGCGGCAAAATAAGCCAGTCATTCACCTCATATGAAACCGCCGGGGAGAACGCCCGCTCGCCGGTTGCCTGCTGCACCGGGGCCACAAACCAAATCGCCCGCACGCTTTGCTTGCGATGCAGCTGGCGATGCATTTTTTCCAGCCCAAGGGCCAGATGATTGCCCTCTTTTTCCAGCCAGAAAGACAGTTCGGCTTCAAAAGTACGGCGCAAAGTGGCCTCTGCAGACTGCACTGAAATCAGGGCCAGCGGAGCAATCAAAGGCAAAAGGGCCTGCTGCAAGCGCTCTGGCTTACGCACATCCTCTGCAGAGAGCCTTAGCCCGGCCACTTT
>JBOFGM010000524.1:0-3271 GCA_051649105.1 Iodobacter sp.
ATGCCCCTGCTTCCGGCGTGGTCAGCAAAAAAGCCGTTGAACCAGGGCAAATGATTGCCGCCGGCCAAACCCTGATGTATCTGGTGCCTACCGATAAAATCTGGGTGATTGCCAATTTAAAAGAAACAGAATTAAAGCAAATTAAATTAGGCCAGGAAGCAGAAATTGAAGTGGATGCCTTTCCGGATTTAAAACTAAAAGGCAAAGTGGATTCATTCAGCCCCGCCACCGGCGCGCGCTTTACTTTATTGCCTGCCGATAATTCAACCGGCAATTTCACCAAAGTGGTTCAGCGGGTACCGGTGAAAATCGTGCTGGATCCGCTGCCAAAAAACAGCCAGTTGCGTCCGGGCTTATCGGTTAATGTCACGATTCATACCCCTTAATCAAACGATGCTTGCAAACAGCCAAGGGGCAATATGAAAGATATTCTGCCGGGATTATCCCGCTCCGATACGCCGGAAAAAATTTACGCCAATCGCTATATTATTGCGATTACGGTCACCTTAGCCTGTGTATTGGAATTGCTCGATACCAGTATTGTGAATGTCGCCGTTCCCCATATGATGGGAACGCTGGGTGCCACACTGGATGAAATTACCTGGGTATCCATTGGCTATGTGGTTGCCAATGTAATCGTTCTGCCTATTTCCGGCTTTCTGGCGCAATTATTTGGCCGGCGCAATTATTTTATTTTATCCATTGCCTTGTTTATTTTTTCATCCTTTGCCTGTGGTAATGCCACGACGCTGGGAGGGCTGGTTTTCTGGCGGATTGTGCAGGGCTTAGGCGGTGGCGGCCTGATTGCCACGGCGCAATCCACCTTATTTGAAACCTTTCCCAGCAAAGAAATGGGCACGGCCATGGCGATTTTTGGCATGGGGATTATGACCGGCCCCATGCTCGGGCCAACCTTAGGCGGCTGGCTGACCGATCAATATTCATGGCCATGGATTTTTTATATCAATTTGCCATTAGGCGGCATTGCGCTGTTTTTAACGCTGATTTTTATGCCCGATTCCAAACACCAGCAGGCCATTAAGAAAATTGATTATATTGGTCTGGCCCTGATGGCTGTGGGTATCGCTGCTTTGCAGCTGATGCTGGAACGGGGCGAGCGGCTGGAATGGTTTACCTCGCCGGAAATTATCTGTTATGCCATGCTGAGTTTCTTTGCGCTTGGATTTTTTATTATCCGGCAATTAGAAATCAAATATCCGATTGTGGATCTGGCCATTTGCAAGGATCCGCAGTTTTCGGCCGGGCTGGTCATGACCTTTTTACTGGGTGCATCCCTGTTTTCAACGGTCTTTATTTTTCCGGTTTATGTACAAAGCCTGATGGGATATACCGCATGGCAAACCGGGCTGATGATTTTACCTTCGGCCGTTGCCTCCGGCATGATGATGCCTGTTTCGGCTAAATTAGTCGCCCGCGGACTGTCGGCCCGGCTACTGATTGCCGCCGGAGCCATGCTGTTTATGCTGGGGATGTGGCAGCATTATCATTTCACCACGGATTCGGGCATGAGCGATTTCCTTTGGCCGATGATTATCCGCGGAATGGGCTTAGGGATGATTTTTATGCCCTTAAATACCCTGACCATGGCCAATATTGCACCACAACAAATTCCCAATGCGGCCGGTTTATATAATTTAACCCGTCAATTGGGGGGCAGCGTGGGTATTGCCGTATCGGCTACATTACTGGCGCAATTGGGGGATGCCAAACGGGCGGCACTCAATGAGCATGTCATTGCCAATAGTGCACAAACGCTGGAAAGAATGGCCGGTTTAAAAGGCCGCTTATTAATGATGGGCACACCAGAAACACTGGTTCCGATTAAGGCGCAGGCCATGCTGGCACAGCAAATTGCCAAACAGGCGCAAATGCTGTCTTTTGCCCATTTATTTTTACTGTTTGGTCTGGCGATGCTTTGCGTGATGCCGCTGCTGTTTGTGATGAAAAATCAGCAAATGAGCGCGGGCAGCGATTTATCGCATTAATAAAAAAAAGGCTGATTGCAAAATCAGCCTTTTTTATATCGCATTATAAAGACTGCAGTTTCTCTGCCGACAATGCCAATTCTTCATTGTGATTTACGCCAATACCGCGGCTGATCACATTTTGCGCAATGCCCTGAGCTTCTTCCAAAGAATGCATCACAAAGGTGCCGCACTGGTATTCGTTCAGTTCCGGAATCTCGCTTTGCTCTTTCACTTTTAAAACATCTTCCATGGCCAGTTTCCATGCGCTGGCAACACGCGCCTCGCTGGGGGCACCGCATAAGCTCATATAAAAGCCAGTACGGCAGCCCATTGGCGAGATATCAATAATCTCCACGCCATCACCATTTAAATGATCCCGCATAAAGCCGGCAAATAAATGTTCTAAGGTGTGAATACCGCGCTCAGAAAGAATTTCTTTATTTGGCACGGTAAAACGCAAATCAAAAACAGTAATCGTATCCTTGCCAGGAGTGAGCATGGTTTTGGCAACGCGCACTGCAGGGGCCTGCATGCGGGTGTGATCAACGGTAAAACTATCGAGTAAAGGCATTTTAAGACTCTCTGCTATAGCCGCTGCCCAAAAAAAGGCGCGCGCCTGTTAGGTATAGGGTGCTGCATCACGATGGTATCACGCGGCAAGGCGGATCAAATTTCAAAATTAACTATAAACCGTTTCTAAAGCACTAATAACGCTTAGCGCCCCCTTGCAAGCTTACCCTGCCAACGATCCGCCCTTCGCGCTATAATTCGCTCTTTTGGCACAAAGTTTCTGATGACTAGCGATCTGGATCAAGCACTTGCTCTTCTTAAGGCCGGAGAGCTGGTCGGCATTCCCACCGAAACCGTTTATGGCTTAGCCGCCGACGCCGCTCAGCCGCTGGCCGTGGCAAAAATATTTGCCGCCAAAGGCCGCCCGAACGATCACCCGGTGATTGTACATATTGCCGGCAAAGAACAGCTTAATGACTGGGCGATGGATATCCCGGCCCAAGCCTGGCTGCTGGCGGATGCCTTCTGGCCCGGCCCGCTGACCCTGATTTTAAAAAAACAAGCCCATGTCTCCCCTGCCGTTACCGGCGGGCAGGACAGCGTGGGTTTACGCGCGCCATCGCATCCGCTGACCCATGAACTGCTGAAGCGTTTTGGCGGCGGTCTGGCCGCACCTTCTGCCAATCAGTTTGGCCATGTCAGCCCCACCACGGCAGAGCATGTGCGGGAAGAATTCAGCTTAAACGCTGTGCCACTGATCCTTGATGGCGGCC
>JBOFGM010000525.1:0-3308 GCA_051649105.1 Iodobacter sp.
CATGCAGAGGCAAATAAGTCGACTGAAAGTTAAGGGCGAAATCAACACGCTGCTGAGTACGGCCCAGACAGATGGTGCCATTTTGTTCAACGTCCTGAACAATTTTGCCCATTGTATCCAGATCAATCGTGTCCGGCAGATTGCCGGATAAACCCAGAATAATGGCATTGTCGGTGCAATGGCCTTTCCCGGTCAGGGAGAGGGAGCCGTAGCAATCCACAATCACTTTAGTCACGGCATTAAACTGGCCGGTTTCTTTCAGTGTGCCTAAGAACTGATGCCCGGCTTTCATCGGACCAATAGTGTGGGAGCTTGATGGGCCAATGCCAATTTTATAAATATCTAAGGTGCTAAACATGGCGGAATCCTTATGAAAACAGCCTGCTCTGTAAAGAGCAGGCTGTGCACTTCGCAGTGGTTTTTTAAAGCGGGCGATTAAGCAAACAAGCTAAAGAAAATCGCAGAGATGGCAATCACACCGATCAGCACAACAAAGATGTTGCTGGCAGCGCCGGAATACTTACGCATCGAAGGCACTTTATGAATGGCATACATTGGCATCAGGAACAGCAGTACAGCAATAACCGGACCACCCAGTGTTTCAATCATTCCCAGAATATTTGGGTTGATGGTGGCAACTAACCAGGTCGTAATCAGCATAAAGATGGAGGTGTAACGTTCCAGCTTAGTGGTGGAGATGGTTTTACCTTTTTGACGCAGTTGTTTAATAATCAGACCGTGCAGGCCTTCTTTCGCGCCCAGGTAGTGACCAAGGTAAGACTTAGTAATCGCGATAAAGGCAATGATCGGAGCAAGCCAGGCAATCACAGGGTTTGAAAAGTGATTAGCAAGGTAGGACAAGATCGAAATATTTTGTGCCTTAGCAGCAATCAGATCGGCTGGAGCCAGGCTGAATACACAGCTAAATACAAAGAACATCACTGACAACACCATCATGATGTGGCTGCGCAGCAAGATCTTGGATGCCATTTGATCTTCTTTGCCCGGGTGCAGCTTTTTTTGGCTCACAGCAAAAGAAGAAATAATTGGCGAGTGATTAAACGAGAACACCATGACCGGAATCGCCAGCCACATTGTCTTGTAGAAAGACGCGCTGGTCAGGGCATCGCCCAGGCTGCCTGCCTGATCAATCACCGAGCTGTTCCAGTTAGGAATCAGGTAAACCGCCAGTAACATCAGAGCAATAACGAACGGGTAAACCAGAATACTCATGGCTTTAACGATCACTTCACCGCCAAGACGTACGATGGACATCAGACCCAGGATTAAACACAGCGCAAAAATACCGCGTGTTACCAAGTCTGTACCTACCGCAATATGCATCTGGTGAGTCAGGAAAGACAGTACCGTGTTGGTAATGGCTACGCTGTAAACCAGCAGAATCGGGTAAATCGCAAAGAAGTAAAGCAGAGTAATCACTTTACCAGCGCCCTTACCAAAGTGTTCTTCCACTACTTCAGTAATATCGCCATCTTTAGTTGAACCGGACAGAACAAAACGGCTCAGACCCTGGTGTGCAAAAAAGGTTAATGGCAAAGCCAGCAGCGCCATTAAAACCAGCGGCCATAAACCACCAATCCCCGCATTAATCGGCAGAAATAAAGTGCCGGCACCTACTGCTGTGCCGTAAAGGCCAAGCATCCAGACTGTGTCGTGCTTAGTCCAGGTTGGTGCGCTGCCTGGCAGGGCCAGGTCATTGAGTGTTGTATCGGACATGATGTTTTCTCTAGATTAAATGTAATTTTTTTAATGACAGATTTGGATTTGGGTTAGCCAGGGAGAGGGGGGCCTCGTTTAGTTAGTGTTGTTTTTTAAATAGCGATAAAGCGTTGGTTCTGAGATGGCCAGCAAAGAAGCCGTCTTTGCAATAAACCCTTTCACCAGAAAAACGCCGTTTTGTTCAAGTTTTTGCACAATGTCTTTTTTATCGGTACTGCTTAAGCGATTAGCCGCAATCGGATAGCTGGCTAAGGCCTGGTTAATAATGTCGTCGCCTAATTCTTCCACCGAGTGACTGAGTAATTCTTCGCTTGGGGTGTTTTCCTCGTGTTGAAAATAATTACGCAGTAATTCGCTGGCGCGTTGCAGGTGATAGTCGTTGCGGTTAATGCACAGCATGGCAAATGGCTTACCTTCTTCATCCTGCAGCAACAAACTGGAGCTGCGCAGACGATGACCATCCAAAGTCTTTCCCTGGTAGTTAGTCCGGAAAGGGGCTTTGGCACTGGTCTGGCATTCATGTAGTAAGCGAAGTGCAAAATCAGTGGCAGGTGCGCCAACCTTACGGCCAGAGATGGGGTTTTTAATGATGCATAAAGATTTTTCTAACTGATTCATGTCGTGGACAGCAACCTCTGCAGACTCTCCCAGCACTTGTGAGAGAAATTCGGAGAGGATGTCTAGGTCTATCGAAATGTGCATGATAAAAATTTCTTGTCTTGATAAGTTGGTGTGGATTCTACTCCAGAAAAAATATTCCATATGTTGGATTACGTGCGTTTTTTGATAAACATCAACAAATAAATTTTCACATAAATAAAAAATTATTAATACATTGTTCCATGAATTAGCTAAACATTCGCATTAAATTGGTGTTGCTGCGTGTTTAGCGCACTTTTGTAACTTGTTGGCATTTTTTTGAAATGTGGCAAAATTTACTTTTATGTTTGTAATAATGGCATTCGGATAAAAAGAAACAGCCCGTGATAAGCGGGCTGTTGTGGGGATTAAGGCCTTGAAAGCCTTGGTCTGTATGGTTCTTGTGCTTTTTCAGGCGGTATTTTTTGCGTGGAAACAGCAGAATGAGAAAAAAATCTTAATGTCAGAGCAGCATTTTGTACCAGAGCATGCCCAGAAGTTCATGCAGTGCAAAACTGCTGTTGCTCAGCGCGGTGGCTTTGGGTTGTAAGGAAAGAAGAGAAAAAGGTTCCTGATTTGTGTAGTCGGTTGCGGCGGGTATCACTTTGAAACCGGTTTTAGCAAAAACGGTTTGTGCGCGAGGCATATGGACAGCCTGCGTCACTAAGATAATTTTTGCGTTGGAAGGCAGCAGCCGGGCGCTGAGCCGGGCATTTTCTTCGGTATTGACCGAATTACTTTCCACCCAGCGCACCGGGATATTGAATTCCTGCCGCAAAACACCGGCCATCAGCTCCGCTTCGCTGATGCCACCTAATGGTTTGCCGCCGGTGACTAAAACCGGCAGCCCGCTTTGCCGTGCCAGCTGAGCGGTATAGCGCAGCCGGGACAGCGTTGCATTATTGATCGTTTCACCGCCCCCCTGATCG